>NZ_PQLP01000020.1:0-49971 GCF_002918965.1 Acinetobacter sp. ACNIH3
TATTAGCGCAAGGTCCGAAGATCCCCTGCTTTCCCCCGTAGGGCGTATGCGGTATTAGCATTCCTTTCGGAATGTTGTCCCCCACTAATAGGCAGATTCCTAAGCATTACTCACCCGTCCGCCGCTAAGCTAAGGTGCAAGCACCCTCGCTCCGCTCGACTTGCATGTGTTAAGCCTGCCGCCAGCGTTCAATCTGAGCCATGATCAAACTCTTCAGTTTAAAATCAATAGTGCTTTATTCAAAACACCAAATCTTGGCTCATCAATTTTCTGACATTCATTTCTCAAATAAACTTCGAGTAATTTCTACCATCAATCAATGAAAATAATTTCGATCAATCAACCAGTAAAAATCCACACAAGTTGTTCTTCATAATCTCTTAATGATCTTACTTAAAACCTCGTCAGTCTTAAGTTCCAACCCAATCACTTGACCTTTCGTTTCATGCATTGCATTGGTGTGCTGCGTATTCTATACAGTTTCACAATGAGCGCAAGTGCTTTTCATAAAAATATATGAAAATATAATTTGGTCGTTCATTTTTTACTCTGAATGCGTATTTTTAGCAGCTTTAGGTGCGTAAATCCATCATTCTGGCCTGAAATATATTTTCAAAGTGTAACCTTTAGCCCTCAAACTAAAAAAGATCGGTATAAACCGATCTTTTTCATGTTTTTTTAATTCCCTTGCTCTGCTAGCCATAACATAAACTTCCGACGCTCTTCTTTAGATGCTTGTTGCCAAAGCTGAATCAGCTTTTGGTCAGTAGGAGTTTTTATTGCTGTTTCAGCTGAATTTAGATTTGCTACCATTGGTGATACCGCTGCCTGTGCATAAACAGGCGCAGGCTGATTTGCAGGAGCAACTGTTTTAGTTGTCAAGTCTAGTGCTTTACCTAATACACTTTTACCCAATAATGGTTTGGTTTCACTATTTGCGCCTGACTGTTGTACCAACAATTGATTTCTGGCGTCATATAAACCAATGATCGGTTGGTCTTTATATTTTTGTGCAGTATCAAAATCTTTAGGTGCATTAATCAAAGCCAAACGATAACTTTCGCCATCTTTTAATTCAGGTGTTTTAACTGTTACTACATCCGATTTTAAAATGTCATGGCTGTTATCATTATGCTGAAAGAATGCAATATAACGTACACTAATTCTATTTGAACCCGGATCTAGCTTATAACTCTGTTTTTTACGGATTAATCCACTATTCACTTCTCGCTCATTCACCCCGACAATCTTGATTTCTTCTGGTGCCGTCAAGGTCACTGCTGAAAAAACAGAAGTACTTCCCATTAAAGTCGCAACTGCGATCATAATACGTAAATTCATTCGCTTCTTTTTCCTGATTATTTAAGTCTGCTTGCACTATGCCGAGTATACGTGACAATTTTATGATAAATCACTTAGACAAATAGCCAAGACTTTAAGCATATATCTATATATCCATCTGATTTATTCAGCTAAGCACTTTATCTTGAATGAATACAAAATAAAAAAGGAGCACCGAAGCACTCCTTTTTTATTATTTAACTCAATTAATTAAAAGTTTTAAAACGCTCTGCATCATCCATAAAGGTTTTTTCACCTGCTGGTGCTTCGATCGAACCAAACACAAGTTGGGCACGTAGCTTCCAGTTTGAAGGCACATCAAAAGCTATCGAAACTTCATCATCAATGATCGGATTATAGTGCTGCAAAGAGGCACCAATATTTTTCTCCGCCAGCGCTGTCCAAGTGGCAAATTGGGCAATTGCTGAAGAATGCTCTGACCATACCGGGAAATTATCTGCATATAATGGGAATTGTGCTTGCAGCTCTTTCACTACTTCCTGATCTTCATAAAATAAAGCTGTACCGTAACCCGCTGCAAAACTATTAATTTTATTATTTGTTCCTTCAAAGGCATCAGCCGGAACAATTTTCTTTAAAGTATCACGAACAATATTCCAGAAATTTTGATGCGATTCACCAAACAGGATCACCACACGAGAAGTTTGCGAGTTAAAAGAAGATGGGCTATGACGTACCGCTTCCTTAATTGTATTTTCAACTTCTGTCTGATCTAGGCTTACATTATTACCAATTGCATAAATGCTGCGACGTTGTTTGATCTGATCTAAAAATGCCATGAAGAACCTCTTGTATATCTTGTCTTGTTCAAAGTTGATAAAGAAAGATTAATCTTTTTATCACCCAAAAACAGGCGTATATAAAAAACGTAGTGTTTTATTTATAGAACAATAAAAGGATTTTTAACGTTTAATATTTGTATTGAACCCACTGGTAAACATTTCCAGCGGGTTCTTGGTCTTTATGATTTTAGGTAAATACGCGGAAGCGATCCTGAAAGTTAGGATCTGGACAGGCCTCTGCAAGCTGCTCAATAGAACCAAAACAAAGCTGGGCACGTAGCAGCCAGTTTTCATCTATTTTAAAATGTGCTGCAACTGCCTGATCCACCATTGGATTGTAGTGCTGTAAGGATGCTCCTAATCCTGAATCTGCAAGTGCTGTCCAGACAGCAAACTGCGCCATACCCGAAGTTTGCTCAAACCAGACCGGGAAATGTTCAGCGCTCATTGGCATTTTCTTTTGTAACTGCTGAATAATTGTCTGATCTTCATAAAATAGAACTGTTCCAAAGGCAGCAGCACATTGATCAAGCTTGATTTCAATTCCTTCGAATACCTGAACAGGCATTTCCTGACGTTTGACCTCTTTCACGATTTCCCAGAATTTATAATGTGAATCACCAAACAAAATCACGATTCGTGCACTTTGTGAATTGAATGCTGAAGGACAACTACGTACCGCAGCTTGGATCAGTTCAGCAATATACGCTTGGCTATAATGAACTCGTCTCCCCAAAGCATAAATACTACGGCGCTTTTTCAGCTGATCAATAAAAGTCAGCTCATCTCCCTGTACAGTTTTGCTTTTTTTTGAAAATTTAAAATCTTTCGTCAGGTCTGCCGTGAGTACATGCCCAATCTTATTTAATAACGCCATTTACACTTTCCCCCAATCAACACATGCCTACCAATAGGTGGACTTGTTTATTGTAAAGGTTTTGACTAATAAGGCTTATGACATAAGCTTTCAAGCCTGTTGCTTTTTACAGCAAACAATCGATCTAAAAACAAAAAACTCCGCGCTAAGCGGAGTTTGTGTGACTTAGTTACACGATTATTTATTTTCAGTTTCAAATAATGCAGCAACAAATGATTTGGCAGAGAATGGACGAAGATCGTCAATCTTTTCACCTACACCAATAAAGCGGATTGGAACATGAGTACGGCTGGCAATGTTAAACAGCACCCCCCCTTTCGCAGTACCATCCAGTTTGGTGATCGTAATACCCGTCAGACCGACTGCTTCATCAAACATTTCTACCTGATTAATGGCATTCTGACCCGTACCAGCATCTACAACCAGCATCACTTCATGTGGTGCAGTTGCATCAATCTTCTGCATTACACGTTTCACTTTGGTCAACTCTTGCATCAGATGGCTCTTGTTATGCAAACGGCCTGCTGTATCAGCGATCAGGACATCTACACCTTTAGCACGTGCACTTTCAAAAGCATCAAAAATAACAGAGGCAGAATCGGCACCATGACCTTGAGCAACTACGGCGATATTATTGCGCTCACCCCAGATTTGCAGCTGTTCAGTTGCCGCAGCACGGAAGGTATCACCCGCTGCCAGCATGACTTTCTTGCCTTCGCCTTGTAAACGTTTTGCCAGCTTACCAATGGTTGTGGTTTTACCTACACCGTTTACACCGACAACCAGAATCACGAAAGGACTTTTGTTCGGGTCAATGTGTAACGGTTTTACACGCGGTGCCAATAAAGCCACCAGTTCTTCCTGAAGCGCTTTATATAATGAATGAGAGTAAATCAAGTCACCACGTGCTGTACGTTCTGTCAGATTGGCAATAATGGTCTTGGTTGCATCTACACCAATATCTGCAACCAATAATTGCTCTTCTACTTCTTCTAGCAATTCGTCATCAATTTCTTTGCCACCGATGAGGATATTGACCATACCATCTGCAAAGTTTTTGCGGGTCTTGGTTAAACCTTCCTTCATACGGCTAAAGAAACCGCCTTTAGGAGCAGATTCTTCACTCGGTATTTCTGTTGCAGCAGGCGCTGAAACAACGGCTTGTTCGCGTGGCGTTTCTATAATTGGCACATTGACCGCAGGTAAACTCGGTAATGTGACATCGTCATCTCCGATATCAGCATCAATCAAAAATTTGTTTTGCTCATTAGATTGCTGTTGCATGCCGAATCCTTGAAAAGCATTGCGTTAAAAAATGGGATTCTACCATAAGTTATAAGGTTTTAGCTTTAGATTAAAATTCCATTTCTACTACACCAAAAAGCAACAGCACCGGTTTGCTTTCGATTGCACAATTCTTAAAATGGCTTATAAATACATCTGCTTATTTTGGAATATCCAGTGTTCAAATCACTTATTTTTATACACGCTCGTCCAATCCAGTTTAAGCGATACATGTATTCGCTTGGTACAATACTGATATGTTTAAGCAGTAGTCAGCTTCAGGCACAAACTATAGAAAAAGCCAAATCTGAACTGACGCGTAGTACCTTTGAAACTACCCTGAAAAATGGTCTAAAAGTCATTATCCGGGAAGACCACCGTGCACCGATGGTCATGACCCAGATCTGGTATAAAGTCGGCAGTGCGGATGAATCCGGCAACACTCTGGGTATATCACATGTGCTGGAACATATGATGTTCAAGGGCACCAGCAAAGTTCCAAATGATGAATTTACACGGATTAGCCGGATTTATGGGGGCAGTATTAATGCTGCAACCTTTACCAATTACACCAATTATTATCAGCTTTATCCCAAGGCCTACTTCCCGATGGCGCTCGAACTCGAAGCTGACCGTATGAGTAATCTGCTGCTACGCCAACAGGATTTTGAGCCAGAAATCAAAGTGGTTATGGAAGAGCGCCGCCAGCGCACCGAGGACAATCCTCGTTCACGTGCCTTTGAACGTTTTAAATGGATCAGTTATCCCACCAGCCATTATCGCCAACCGGTGATTGGTCATATGAAAACCCTGAACAATATCCAGCTGAACGATGTAAAGCAGTGGTACAAGACTTGGTATACACCGAACAATGCGATTCTGGTAATTGTTGGTGATGTAGAGTCTGAACAAGCGCTGTTACAAGTACAGAAATACTTTGCTGACACACCTTCACGTGTCACACCCCAACGCAATGATGTACATGAGTTTGAACACTTGGGCTATCGTCACATGGAAATCAATACCGATGTGCAAGTGCCCAACCTGTACATGACCTGGAATGTCAAATCACTGGCTTCCGCAATCAATCCGCAGGATGCTTATGCCCTGACAATTATCCGGAGTTTGCTGGACAGTGGTATTTCCTCACGGCTGCAAGATCGCTTGGTACGAGATCGCAAACTACTGACTTCTGTCAGTGTGTCGTATGATCCGTATAACCGTGGTGACAGCCTGTTTAGTATTTCTGCATTACCTGCAAATGGCGTCAGTTTTGAAGATGCGCAAAAAGCCATTCAGGCAGAAGTTGATGCATTAAAAACTGAAGATATTCCCAAGCATGAACTTGAACGCATCACTACCCGCTTTGTCTCCAATCTTATTTATAATCAGGATAGTATTGCTGGTCAGGCTAAAATGATCGGCAATCTGGAAGTGAACGGCTTAAGTTACCGACTGATAGATGAACTTCCTAAATATTATGAAAATGTCAGTATGAGTGATATTCAGCGTGTCGCAAATACCTATTTTATTCGTAAAAATCTCAGTACCTTATACCTCGCACCGGAAACAAAAGCACAATGATGATCAAGTTCAAGTCTGCATGTTCGAATAGTTTATTAATTGCTGCGTTGAACTGTGCTTCTATGGTCTGGGCTGAAAGTGTTCAAAATACAGAAGTTATACCGGAAGATAATCTCACTCAGTTGCAATCTATTCCCTTGCTACAAAGCTTAAAGAATCTGAAGAATGAAAGACAGTTTCATGCACCTTATGTACATGAGCTGAATAATCGCTACAAAATACGTACGCTGTTTGTCGAAACCAAAGATCTGCCGATGGTCGATATTCAACTAACCTTTAATGCTGGTGCAGCACGGGATGAGGAAATTCAGAAGGGTTTGTTTGGTTTGTCCAGTATGGCAGCCAAACTGATCCGGGAAGGAACCGATACATATACTGCGCGGGAAATTGCGTCTGTTTTTGATCAAAGTGGCGCACAATTTAGTGCCCAGGCGTATCGGGATATGTTTGTCATCCGCCTACGTGTAATGTCTGATCCGAAAAAACTGGAACCCGCACTGGCAATGATGATGGAAGTACTTAAACATGCTTCCTTTAAAAATCAGAGCATCAGCCTGGCTGTTAGCAACACCAACGTTGGTCAAAAACAGCTACAGGAAAATCCAGGCCGCTTAATGGATATCCGCTTTTATAGAACCCTATATGGTCAGCATCCTTACGCACAGCCAATCACAGGCACCATTGGCGGCACTCAAAAAGTAAATCCTGAACATTTAAAGAAGTTCCGTGATCAGTTTCTGGTTGCGCAAAATATGAATATTGCGATTACCGGAAAACTTAGCCCCAAAGAGGCCTTAGACCTGTCAGAACGCATTGCAGGAAATTTCAAGCAAGGCACACGAGCAAAGTTATTGCCTGATCCACAGCTAAAAAATGATATTGAGGTAATCCATATTCCCTATAACTCAAGTCAGGCTCATGTAATGTTCGGGCATATCGGACCCAGTCGCTTTAACAAAGATAGGCTGGCTTTAGAAGTTGCGAATCGTATATTTGGTGGTAGTGGCTTTAATGCGGTATTGATGCAGGAGTTAAGAATCAAGCGTGGCTTTACTTATGCTGCTTACAGCACTTTTAGCTTTACTCAGGCACCGGGTGTATTCAGTTTCCGCTATGCGACCCGTCAAGACCAACTATTAGACAGCATTCAGGTCGCGCATCAGGCATTGATTAACTTTGTAAATCAGCCGATAGATACTAAACGACTGGAAGAAACTAAATCTGGCATGTTAAGGGCATTTCCAAATAACTACAGTAGCAATGCTACCATTAACGCCCAGCTCGGAACGATGGGATTCTATGCAGAGCCACGCGATTATCTCGCCACCTATCCAGAACGATTAGCCAAAATCACTGCAAAAGATGTTGAAAATGCAGTAGACAAACATCTGCATCCAGACCGTTTAACCGTAGTGGTGGTCAGTCAGACACTGGATAAAGATAAACTAAAAACAGCCTTAAAAGCGAATTTAACAAGTACGGCTACGGCTGAAGAATTAATACTCACACCTTAAATTTTAAGGCTGATCCGCTTTTACTGCAGGTAGCTGATGTGCACGGACTGATTCCTGCTGGTATGCCTGCATCAATTTAAGATATTGTCCACGATAAACCGCTGGCCGCTCAAGCAAGGCTATAGCCATATCTTGCGTTTGTGGTAATTGTTGCTGTATGGAAAGTTGCTGAATTTGTTCAGATTGAACCGTAGTGACAGGACGATAAAGTGCAATACTTGCCAGTACCATAATAAATAAAAAAATAAAAATAAAAACGCTGTTATAAATTTGCTCCAGCGTTAATTTGGACAGAAATATCCTGATTTTTTCTACGTCAATAGCCATACACTACCTCTAATTCAAAGTAGTGTATGGCTGCATTGCAATAAGTTCAAGTAATCAACCGGAAAATCGCCTGATTTGCAGACGGCTTACTTTAGTTGAGTATTGCCTGTTCTATTTAAATAGAGCGATAAAAACGGTACTTCCCAGCATACCCGCAGTAATTGCCAGAATCAGGAAGATAGCAAACTTGCTCAGCCCAGACTCTGCACTGGCTGGGTGCAGGCGGTCGGGATCGGCAAGACGTACCAGTTCTGAATTATAAAGTTTGTAGAATTGTTCACGCTGATTCTCGTCTAGCTGACGGGTAAAATCATAGACTGCTTTACGCTGTGCTAGACTATACTCTCCTAGATGGATTTCTTTATGGAAAATAGCTGCATCTAATTTTTTCCGGTGCAGTTGCGCCAATGCCATTACTTGGCCAGCCGTCGGGGGAATATCAAAATCAATTCCATCTAATGTGTGCGACATGTTATTCTCCTTGTTGTTAGCTTAATAGTTACTTCTTATAGTAATAAAAAATATATTTGATGATAGTTTAATCATGTAAACTACATAACAAAAATAAAATTCGATGAAATAATTGACTTTTCACCCATTCTGTAATATTAGTTTAACATTACTCAGTTATATTTGTAGTTAGACTAAAAAGTCTATCCGTAATCATAATTAAAATTAAGGAGTTTTTATATGATTCAACAATTCTCTCCACATGAACTTGAACATCTGTATGCTGAAGCTGTGAATACAATCCAGTCACAAATGAATTTTTCAGATGCTGTCAAACAACTTGAAGATGCTGCACGTGCAGGCCATGGTAAAGCGGCGCTTTTTTTAGCTGAACTTTATTATCAAGGTTTCCGTGTCGAGCGGGACTCAATGAAAGCCCAATACTGGCAAAACATGGCCACCATGCAAGCCTAAAAAAACGTCACCCCGGTGGCGTTTTTTTTATAGTTACAATATTACTTATACATGATGAAGCATTAACATAACGATTTCTTGCAAAGCTGAAACAGTAATTTCATATAGTTTTCTTACAATGACAGCGTTGTTCTACGATAGCTTGATCATAATGAAAATGCCAAATATTAAAGATATCCAACCACTGCCTAAGGACCTTGCGGTCAAAATCACCATCCTGAAATCGATGATGTACTGCGGGGTACTTTGGGGACTGTTTCATGAAGGCTGGGGCATGATGCGCGATCAGGATGAAACCCTGTTCCCGTTCTGGCTTAATTCATCTCATGCGGCAAATTATGCCAAAAAGAACTGGCCAAATTATACTCCGCGCAAAATCACGCCTGAGGATTTTGAGCAGGCACTGTTACCCACCTTACATCGTCTGAATGTCACTCCTGTTCTGGTACGAGGCAGTGGCAAACAAATTAAGCTGACAATTGGACAGGTGCGTCATTTCTTTTTTTCAGGACAAGGGCTGCACTTCGCTGCATAACATGTTATTTATAGAGTCAGCACAGCAATTACCTGAAGATAAACAGCTTAAACTTCAGGATAAATAATAACAGCTAAGGACTTAATAATGACGAATGTAGCGCAAGTACTCAAAGACAAGCCCTCTCAAGAAATCTATACCATTCATCCAGAAGCGACAGTTCTTGAAGCCATTACTTTAATGGCAGATAAAGACATCGGTGCGATTGTAGTGGTCGAAGAAGATAAAGTGGTCGGAATTCTTTCCGAACGTGATTACACTCGAAAGATTGTGCTGATGGAACGTACTTCCTTTGATACGACTGTCAGCCAGATCATGACTTCTAATGTAATCATGGTAGATTGCCACACTTCTGTACCGGACTGTCTCAGCTTAATGACCAATAAACATTTGCGTCATTTACCAGTGGTAGAAGCAGGAAAACTGGTGGGATTGGCTTCAATTGGTGACTTGGTTAAAGCAGCCATGAATGATCAGCAAATTTTGATTGATCAACTGCAACAATATATTTCAGGTTAAATATTAATTCAAAAAGCCATTTTGTAATGACATTAGATTGACAAAGAAATGATAGAAATAAAAAACCGCTCATATTGAGCGGTTTTTTATTTACAGCTATAGCTAGATTAGTTGAGACCTAACTTTTCAGCCACATAGTCAGAGTCTTTATCACCACGACCTGATAGATTCACAACAATTTTCACATCTTCTGGCAATTTACCTGCTTCACGAATCGCCCAAGCCACTGCATGTGAACTTTCCAGCGCAGGCACAATACCTTCTACACGTGATAAAGTCATAAAGGCATCCAGACATTCCTGATCTGTTGCCGTCGTATATTCCACACGACCCAAATCTTTAAGCAGACTATGCTGCGGACCGACACCCGGATAATCCAGACCAGATGCAATTGAATGCACTGGTAAAGGTTCACCCTGCTCATCTTCTAATACATAACATGCCATACCATGAATCTGGCTAGGCTTACCTAAAGTGAGCGTTGCAGAGTGTTTGTCAGTATCCAGACCATGACCTGCCGGCTCCACACCCACCAGTTTTACTTCTGGTTCATTTAAAAAAGCGGTAAATGCGCCCATCGCATTGGAACCACCCCCTACACAAGCTACGATATAATCCGGGTTTGCACCAAAACGATCATTACTTTGCACCTTGATTTCGTCCCCAATGATCGACTGGAAATCACGCACTATCATTGGAAATGGATGCGGCCCTACTACCGAGCCGATTGCATAGATGTAGTTTTTCGGGTCTTTTAAATATTCTTCAAAGGCACTATCTACCGCATCTTTCAAGGTAGCCGTACCACGAGTGACTGAAATCAGTTTGGCACCGAGAATTTTCATTTTCACCACGTTCGGGTGTTCTTTCTCGATATCCACCTGCCCCATATGAATTTCACATGGAATACCAACCAATGCACACGCCGTTGCCAAAGCAACACCATGTTGCCCGGCACCTGTTTCAGCAATCACTTTGGTTTTACCCATATATTTGGCAAGTAGTGCTTCACCCAAGCAGTGATTGATCTTGTGCGCGCCAGTATGGTTCAAGTCTTCACGTTTCAGATAAATCTGGGCACCGCCGAGCTGTTCAGAAAGACGTTTGGCATGAAATAAAGGACTTGGGCGACCGACATAGTGGACAAACAGGTCTTTCAGTTCATTCTGAAATTCTTCAGTCTGACGAATTTCCTGATAGGCCACATTAATATCATCCATGGCCTGTTTCAGATCGGGTGGAATAAACTGACCGCCGTAGTTCCCAAAAAAACCCTCTTCATTTGGCAATGCAATACCATTAATTTGATGATCCATAGCGATCCTTAACAATCTGGACTAAATTTATAAAAACTACTTTATATTAAAATGTTTTGTTTTAAAGGACTAATAACTATAAATAAAGTCATCAATAGATAAATGGAATCAGCGCGCCAGATATTTGGTCATATCTTCAATGCCTTTTAGGGTCATTGGATACATATGCTTTTCAAAGATCTGCTGAATCAATCCGATGGTTTGCGTATAGTGCCAGTAACGCTCTTCTTCCGGATTTAACCAGGCCGTTTTTTCAAAATGCTGACGCAGACGCTGTAACCAGACCTGTCCTGCTTCATCATTCATATATTCCACCGAGCCTCCCACTGAATGCAGCTCATATGGCGCCATACTGGCATCACCAACCACGATTACCCGATAATCGCGACCATAAGTATTCAGCAGATCCCAGGTATTCATACGGGTACTGGAACGACGAAAATTATCTTTCCAGACATAGTCATACAGACAGTTATGGAAATAAAAATATTCCAAAGTCTTGAACTCGGTTTTGGCAGCACTAAACAGTTTCTCACACTGGGCAATGTGTGCATCCATGGAACCGCCAACATCAAATAGCATAAGCACTTTGATGCGATTACGGCGTTCCGGCACCAATTGCACATCCAGAATGCCCTGCTTGGCTGTTTCACGAATGGTACTGTCAATATCCAGTTCTTCAGCAGCACCCTGACGGGCAAACTTACGCAGGCGACGCAGTGCCAACTGCATCTGACGGCTACCCAAAATTTGGTCATCATCCAGATTACGGTATTGACGCTGTTCCCAGACTTTGACTGCTGAACGCTTACGCCCCGGCCCGCCAATACGCACACCTTCAGGATGATCGCCATAGGCACCAAAAGGTGAAGTGCCGCCAGTGCCAATCATTTTATTGCCGCCCTGATGTTTTTTATGCTGTTCACGCAAGCGCTCTTCCAGCATTTTCATCAGTTCTTCCAGTGAACCAGCTTTTTTCAGCTCTTCACGCTGCTCCGGGGTCAGATGCTTCTCGAGTAATTCGAGATCAAACCAGTCTTTGGGCAGCTTATGCACCTGATTCAGCAATTCATCCAGATCGAAAGTGGCGATCCCATCAAAATAGTCTTTCATGGCACGATCGAACTTATCGAAATAGCGCTCGTCTTTGACCATGACGGTTTTGGCCAACTGATAGAACTCGTCCTGATCGGCAAAAACAATACCTTCAGCAACTGCCTGATTCAGGTCAATCAGCTCACGGGTAGATACCGGTACACCGTATTTGCGCAAGGTATAAAACAGTCGCACGAACATGCGTGTTTCTCCCTTAACGGCGTGACATGAATGCTAGGCGTTCAAGCAACTGGACATCCTGCTCGTTTTTGATCAGCGCACCATACAGCGGTGGAATGGCTTTAGATTTATCGGCATTACGCAATACATCTTCTGGCATATCATCTGCCATTAACAGACTTAACCAGTCAATTAATTCAGAAGTTGAAGGTGGTTTTTTCAGGCCCGGAACCTGACGTAATTTAAAGAATACTTGCAATGCCTCATTTACCAAGGTTGCTGAAATATTCTCGAAATGCACATCAATGATGTCACGCATGGTCGCTTCATCAGGAAATTCGATGTAATGGAAGAAACAGCGACGCAGGAAAGCATCCGGCAATTCCTTTTCATTATTTGAGGTAATGATGACAATTGGACGCTGTTTTGCAGTAATAGTTTCGCCTGTTTCATACACAAAGAACGACATCTTATCGAGCTCATGTAACAGGTCATTTGGGAATTCAATATCTGCCTTGTCGATTTCATCAATCAGCAATACACAGCGCTCTTCACTGCTAAATGCTTCCCACAGTTTTCCTGGCTTGATGTAGTTTTTGATATCATAGACACGGTCATCACCCAATTGGCTGTCACGCAGACGCGATACTGCATCATATTCGTAAAGGCCTTGCTGGGCTTTGGTGGTGGACTTAATGTGCCAGGTGATGAGTTTCATTCCCAGGCTTTCAGCCACTTGCTCTGCCAGCAGGGTTTTACCTGTGCCCGGCTCGCCTTTGACCAGCAGCGGTTTTTGTAAACTGCGTGCGGCTTTGACAGCCAATTTTAAACTATCAGTTGCAATATACTGACTTGTACCAGAAAACTGTTGATGATCCACAGACATGATTTAACCTTATTTTTTTATTTACAGTGGTGAAGTTTTTTTGTTTACAGCAATCTTTGCTTTATTTGTTACATAGCTTGACCAGCAATAGCCGATCAGTGAAGCAATACCAATCACAAACAGAATGAGTGAGGCATTGATCCAGACCAGTTCTTGTTCCTTGGTCAATACACCAAATATCAGTCCGAAAATCGCCGGGGCCAATGAGGCATTCGGGCCTTCAGATACTGTCGGCGTTAGCAGGATGGCAAACACTAAAATCCAGAGAAAGCCACCTGCCGGTTTTGGCAGGCGCTTAGTCACGCCATACCAGCATAACAGTGCAATTATACTGCCAATCAGGTATACCGCGATGGCAATCGATTCTTCAGGAATTGAATCTAATACAGTTACATAACCATTCATTTCACAACTCCTGAATAAATATTAAGCACCACGAAGACCTTCTGGTTCTACAGCATTCGGGTTAATCAAACCTTCAGGCGGCATTTGCAGGAAGAAACCACGGGTTTCAATCGAGTCGATCACGTGCAGCACATTAGCACGTGCCAGCTTGCGGGTTTCGCTCAGTTCAAGATGCATGACAAAAGTCGCACGACCAAATGCTACGCGGACAGCTTCGCCCAGTACGTGAAGTGGATCGAAAGTTTCAGCTTCATTTTCTTCAGCTGGACGAGCCACATAAAGGTACATTTCATCCTTTTTGCTCGATTTGTAGATAGACACTTGCATGATTTTGATTTAGACAACAATTTAGAAAAATCAGTAGCAAGGATACCTTAAAACGTCACCTGAGGCATTAGCCATAATTAACGCATCAGTCGTGATTTTGTATAATTGCTCTTTCTTTAATCAGTTTTGTAGTCAAGTTTCTATCCAGGCTTTAGTCGACAACTTTCATCTGTCTAGAAAGATAGGATTCATCCTGACGTAGCAGCTCAACCAGTGGCTTGGTCAGATGATCATAACGCCAGCCAAGTAAAAATTCCGGCAAATCCTGTTCATCATTGTGGAAAACAACATGCTGGTACAACGCATTCATCCATTTTTTGCGCATCAGGACTTCTTTCGGGATGGAGGTTTCATCTACAACATTTTGAATGATGGCATCAACTTTTGTACCGACTTCACTTGAAGAGTGACGGATTGGACGTGCCAGACGTAATGGCCACTCGGATTGATCTGGCAAGAATTTCAGCAGGTCCAGAATCATCTTGCCATGATCACGAATAATATTGGCACGCAGATCTTTCACAGTGCTGAGCTGGAACATATTCTTAGGGTTCTTCTCCACCAGATTAATCATGGCCGAGTTTTTCATGATGAAACTGCGCGGAATATTCAGTGCCTTGGCAATCTGCTCACGCCATACTGCAAGCTGCTGTAGCTGCATCAGCTGACGGCGTGAATGACGATAGTTGCCAACATCCTGATATAACAAGGCCGTTGGTGTTTCCTCGCCAATTTCCCGGGTCATGAAGCGGCAATCTTCCAGTGCCAAGTCTAACAGGTGCTTTTGTTTCAACTCCTGCTTGATCTGATCACCTAAGTGCACCAGATAATGCACATCATTGGCTGCATACAACAATTGTTCATGACTTAAAGGACGTGCCAACCAGTTTGAACGGGTTTGATCTTTTTCAATTTCCACATCCAGCATCTGCTTCAAGGCATTCTGATAGCTGACCTGTAAACCATGCCCCAGAAACGCCATCCCTACTTGGGTATCAAACACATTACTCAGAGATTTTTGCTGGGTATAGTGATAGATCAGATCAATGTCTTCTCCACAGGCATGGAAAATGTTCTGTTGTGCTGCAAAGAGACGCTTGAAGAACTCGGTCAGATCCAGGGTCGTACCGTCGAGCAGATAGACATTGCCACAGACATTAATCTGGAACACACCAAGTTTCGGCCATAAAGTATCGACCTTGATGAACTCTGTATCCAAAGCATAAACCGAGCTTTGATCCATTTGTGCGAGTACTTGATCGAGTCCAGCTTGATCTTGAATAAATTGAAACATAAATGACTGAATCAGCGTAATGTGGATGTCCGAATATAGTTATCTTAACTGATATTTATAATATTTATGATAAAAAAATAAACATTTAGCTATAAAATTTCGCAATAACAATATCGATAAATTAAATGAATATTCTCATATTTTTTCTAACTTGTTCTTCTCTTTAGTAAAACGCATGCAGAGAAACAGGTTTATTTCATCCGCATGCGGTTATGTACAGCTTGGCTTAAGGTATGGCTGTCTACATATTCCAGTTCACCACCTTGTGGTACACCCTGGGCAATCCGGGTAATCTGAATCGGTAAATGCTTGCTGGCTTCCATCAGGTAGTGCGCAGTCGCCTGTCCTTCTACAGTTGCATTCGTAGCTAGAATCACTTCACGAATCTGACCTCTGTTTAAACGCTCCAGTAGATATGGAATCCCAATTTCTTCAGGCCCAATTCCATCTAGTGGTGACAAATGTCCACCCAGTACATGGTATTTACCACGAAAACTGCCACTCTGCTCAATAGCCATCACATCCGCTGGTGATTCCACCACACAAAGCAGCTCATCATCACGTTCAGTTGAGGTGCAGATATTACAGACTTCATCTTCAGTGAGTGAATGACAGATTGAACATTCATGAATATGGTTGGTTGCTTCAGTCAATGCATGTGCCAGACCAATCGCACCTTCACGGTTTTTCATGATCAGATGCAATGCCATACGCTGGGCCGATTTCGGCCCAACGCTTGGCAAGATGCGTAATGCTTGAACCAGTTGATCAAAACGATCACTAAACATTGCGCAAATTTCCTTAGAATAGGCCAGCCAGACCTGGAGGTAAGCCCATGCCCTGGTTTGCAGACTTCATACGTTCTTCTGAAATTGCTTCAGCTTGGCGTGCCGCATCATTCATTGCAGCCGCGATCAGATCTTCAATCATATCCGGATCATCCTGCAGAAGTTCAGGATCGATCTGAATGCGTTTTACCACATTACGTGCAGTCATCGTTACTTTTACCAGACCACCACCCGCTTCAGCATGAACCTCTACCAGCGCAAGCTCTTCTTTGGCTTTTTTCAGGTTGGTTTCTACTTCCTTTTGCATGCGCTGAGCTTGCTGCATCAACATGTTAATGTTCATAAAAATCTCCGAACATAAATTTATAAAAATTAGATTAGATCTAAACCACGTGTAATGTCACGGATAATATCATCAATATCTTCCAAACCAACAGAAACACGAATTAAACCTTCACGAATACCTGCGGCTTCTTTTGCTTCAGGTGAAAGTTTGCCATGCGTTGTCGTTGCCGGGTGAGTAATCGTTGATTTCGCATCACCCAAATTACCCGTGATGGAAATAAACTGAGTATTGTCGATGACTTTCCAGGCACCTTCACGACCACCTTTCACTTCAAATGATACGATACCACCGAAGCCGGTTTGCTGCTTTGCCGCCAGTTCATGACCTACATGCTCAGGCAGACCTGCGTAGTACACTTTTTCTACTTTTGGATGTGCATTTAAGTATTCAGCGAGTTTCTGTGCACTTGCGGAGTGTTCACGCATACGCAGACGTAAGGTTTCCAGACCCTTTAGGAACACCCAGGCATTGAACGGACTCATAGATGGGCCTGTGGTACGCACATAACCGAAAATTTCTTCAAGCAATTTGTGATTACCGACAACTGCACCACCCAATGCACGACCTTGCCCATCCAGGTACTTCGTAGCTGAATATACAACGAGGTCAGCACCAAATTTGATTGGTTGTTGTAATACAGGTGTACAGAAGCTGTTATCAATTGCCAGTAATGCATCATGAGCATGTGCAAGATCTGAAAGCGCCTGAATATCAGCCACTTCAGCCAGTGGGTTAGATGGAGATTCTACAAAGAAGAGTTTCGTTTCGGGCTTGATTGCATTTTTCCAGGCATCGACATCAGTCAGGTCCACAAAATCAACTGCCACACCGAACTTTCCTACATACTTTTCAAACAGAGAAACCGTAGAACCAAATACTGCACGTGAACAGATCACATGGTCACCTGCTTTCAGGAAGGCCATTGCCACTGCCATAATCGCAGCCATACCCGAACTGGTCGCTACGGCGCGCTCAGCACCTTCAAGCGCAGCCAGACGTTTTTCAAACATTGCGACCGTAGGATTGGTAAAGCGTGAGTAAATATTGCCAGGTTCCTGACCTGAGAATTTTGCTGCCGCTTCAGCCGCATTTTCATAGACGAAAGAAGATGTCAGGAAGATCGGTTCTCCGTGCTCACCCTCAAAGCTACGTGTATGACCGGTACGGATGGCTAAAGTATCTAATTGATAATCGTCTTGTTGGCTCATCGCTCTAATTCAGCCCTGGCGGACTGCCTGTTGTAAAAAATTGCCAACATTTTGAGCGCCTATGCTATTTCAGGTCAAGGCATAATAAGCAATTATTGCCTAGACTTCGATCACTCCCTACCGGACACGGACAATTTATCTTTATGATTCAGTTAAAACAAAATCTGCAACGTCAACAGAAAAAACTCAAGCACCTGCGTGCGCGGTTTTTCAACAGCTCCTCACTGGTACTGTCTCAAAAAAACCCGTTTGAGTACATCAAGGAAACTGAATTATATAAAGTCCGGCATTATCCAGCACCTGAAAGAAAGTTTAAGGAACCTTTGGTATTTGTTGCGCCACTGGCGATTAACATGGGTATTTATGATCTGTATCCCTACCGTTCATTAGTAAAGCATTTCCAGCATAGCGGTTTTGAAGTATACCTGGTGGAATGGAACCGTTTCAGCTTCAAACACAAAGAGCTGAATTTTCTGTCCTTTATCGATCAATCCATTCCAGATGCCATAGAGCATATTTGCGAACATGCAGACAGTCCCTATATCTCCCTGCATGGCTGGAGTATGGCAGGTGTCTTTGTCACCCTATATACTGCGCTACACTCTCCAGAGCATGTGAAAAACCTGATGGTCATGGGCAGTCCAATTGACAGCTATGCCTCTGGCCGCATCGGTAAACTGTTTGAAACCACCAATAAACTGATTTCACAAAATCCAGCCCTGCGAAATACCGTACATAAGGGATTAATCCCCAAACAATATATTCATACGCCAGGTATTTTGAATGCCTTAGGCTTTAAACTGCTGGATCCTGTGGGCTGGTTTAAAAGTCAGAAACAGTTTTTGATGAATCTGGAAAAACCCGACTATGTCTATGAACACGCCACCATGGGTCATTTCCTGAATAAAATGATCGATTACCCGGGTGGAATCAATCAGGATATGGTGCTGCACCTGTGGTTACAGAATCCTCTTAAAGATGGTTCGATTAATCTGCATGGCAATAAGATTGATTTAAAAAATATTTCCTGCTCACTCATGGTCGGTGCTGGTTTGACGGATCAGATTGTTACCCGAGAAGCTGCAGAACCACTCACCCAGCTGACCAGCAGCAAAGATATTACTTTTACCCTGATTCCAGGTGGGCACCTTGGTTTAATGTCAAATCAAAAGACAGCCAACACTTTTTGGCCTAAACTAACCACCTGGCTTGAGCAGCGTTCTACTCGACTAGCGCAATAATTCGAGAGATGCCTTCAAGCTTATAATTTTTAATTAAAAGATTTTGAGGGTTATCATGATTCAATCAGTTGCATTTCTTGGCTTGGGTGCTATGGGCTATCGCATGGCTGCGCATTTACCAAAGCATTTTGACACGGTCTATGTCTGGAACCGTACTGCTGCCAAGGCAGAGCAGCATGCAACTGAATATGGGACACAGGCAGTAAGTCTGGAACAGGCCATCCAGGCAGATGTAATCTTCTCCTGCTTACCTACCAGTGCTGATGTTGAAGCTTTAGTCCAAGGTCTGGAATTAAAAGCAGGCAGTATCTGGGTCGACTGCACCAGTGGTGTACCTGATGCAGCTCGTCGTCTGGAAGAAGCTTTAGCAGATCAAGGCGTGATTTTTCTGGATGCGCCCGTTAGCGGTCAGACGATCGGTGCTGAAAATGGCACATTAACTGTTATGATTGGTGGTAGCGTAACAGGTTTTGAACAAGCCCTTCCCGCGATTCAGGCTTTCGGCAAGCTGATCAAGCATGTTGGTGAATCTGGCGCGGGCTTTGCAGTGAAAGCAGTCAATAATATGTTAATGGCTGTAAACCTGTGTGCAGTTGCAGAAGGCTTTATGACGCTGAAAGCGCATGGTGTAAGTTTGAATGAAGCACTGGAATGTATTAATGCATCAAGCGGTAAAAGTAACGTAACTGAGACCGTGATGCCGCAGCGTATTTTGAACCGCAGTTTCCCGCTTACCTTTGCATTACCGTTACTTGCCAAAGATACAGGGATTGCAGTAGATCTGGTTCGTGATGCCAAGCTGTCTGCACCATTGCTATCGCTAACCCAGAACCTGATTCAGGCAGCTAACCTTCAGGCAGAAGAAAATAGTGACTTTTCTGCTGCAATAAAAATGTATGAATCATGGAGTAAAATTACTATTGAGTAATATATCGCCATTGAATCGTGAGAACAAAACCCAATATTGTGTTTAGGTATAGACACATGATTCAACACCAGAGGAAACCCGCATGAAAAAATTGACTGTTGCGACAGTGATGAGTTTTGCAGCATTGCTAGGGGCTTCAACTTCAGTTTTAGCTTCTGAACAAGAATGCAAAAAACTGAAAAATGATCATGATGTGATTTATGCTTCCAAGGGCTTCTGTTTTAAAGATCCAGATGCCAAAGCAAAGTATGGCAATGACAATTGCTACACAACCAAGCCAAAATTTTCAGAAAAAGAGCAACAACGTCTTGACGCGATCAAAGATCGTCAGAAAGAATTGAATTGTAAATAATTTAATTCAATGACGCTCAAGGAATGCCCTCATGACTTACGATGATCAAAATATTTTTGCACGAATTCTGCGCGGTGAACTGCCTGCAATCAAGGTGTATGAAGACGATCAGGTTCTTGCATTTATGGACATCATGCCTCAGGCAGACGGTCATACTCTGGTCATTCCTAAATCGCCTGCGGTGACACTACTTGATCTGGATCCTGAAGTGGCTGCATATACCATTCAGATCGTACAAAAGATTGCCAAAGCCATTGAAAAAGGCCTAGGTGTAGAGGGTATCGTGCTGATGCAATTATCAGGTGCCGCAGCGGGTCAGACCGTACCCCATGTACATTTCCATCTGGTTCCTACCTCTTTGCATAATCTGGGCAAACATGCCTTGGTCATGGGTGATCAGGAGAAAATCAAGGCTCTGGCTGAAAAAATTAAAGCAGCTTTATAATGCTGGATTAAACCCAAATAGAAATGGAGCTTCGGCTCCATTTTTTTACCATCCAAAAATGAACAAATATGAATTCTTTATGAAAGCCGATAAACAAAACAATTTAATATATTGATTAATAATAACTTTCTTAAAACAAAACATATACTATTCATATTTTTACATAACGAAACATTTAATATATTTGAAATATTTCCTTAATCTTATTGTCTTATTTGTAATCGATACTTAGCACCAATACAGGACGGTAGCAAAATTTAACAAAGCTACCACAACATCCTTGTTAGGACCAAAACAAGTCTTATTGGAGCTACACATGAAAAAAACTCTTTGCGCATTGGCAGTTGGGGCAACAATTTTAACACCAGTAATGGCAGCTGCTGCTGACGTTAAAGTATATGGTCGTGCACACGTTTCTCTGGATTATCTGGATGACGGCAAGGACTATAATGAGGTGGCTTTATCCTCAAACTCATCACGCTTAGGCTTTAAAGTCGATCACAAGATTAATGAAGATCTGACTGCATTCGCTCAGATCGAACAGCAAATCAACTTTTCTAGCGGATCGGATGATAGTGAGGATTCCATAAACTTCTCTACCAGAGATACTTATGTCGGAGTCAAAGGTAACTTTGGTCAAGTTAAAGTGGGCCGTTTTGACAGCCCATTTAAAGCGGCACGTGGTCCGGCAAACTTCTTTGGCGACCAGGTCGGCGACTTGCGTAATATCACTCGTGCTTACAATCACCGCTTCGATGAACGTAACCCGAATACGATTGAGTATAAAACACCAAAATTTGGTGGTGGTTTCACTGCAACAGCAGCTTTATCTTTACATGATGGCACGATGATCAGCAATGATACGACTGAGGATAGTAATGAAAAATCTCAAGCGTATGACCTTGGTTTAAATTATAACGCGGGTAACTGGGATGTCGCGGCTGCTTATGAACATTATGCAGAAGATGTGAGCCGCGGTGAACGAGATGGTATCCGTTTAGCAGCAGCTTACAAGTTAACGCCTGAACTGAATGTGGGCGCACTTTACCAGTTTACTGCACTGGATGATGGCAGTGGCACCAATGCGGATGCTAATGTTTTCGGTGTAGGCGCGGAATATAAACTAACAGATAAAAATACATTACGCGGTCACGTTTTCCACCGTGATATTGATGCAACTGATGCTAACTCAACCCTACTTGCATTGGGCTTAGAACATCGTCTAGATAAACAGTTCCGTGTTTATGGCAACCTGGCAGCCATGCTGAATGATGACGCTGCTAACCTGACACCTTGGTCACAAGCACGTAGTAATAAAGCAGGTTCATCCCAAGGTGTAAATGCAGCAGGTGAAACTGCAATGGGCTTGTCTGTAGGTATGCGTTACGACTTCTAAGCTCTACACTCCTCCAAAAGTTTAAAAAGAACATGCTACATGCATGTTCTTTTTTTTGCCTGCTTTTTCTCAGCAATAAGAATTCACCTCACCTTTAGATTCCACGAAAGACCCTTCTCGTTTTAATCCCTAAAATTTTAATCTATTCTCATTTTCAATAAAAATATAATAAACCAAGTAAAATAATCAGAATTTAAAATATTATTTTTTCTTAATCCAACTATTTTAATAGGATATTAATTTTTAAATATAAGCAAAAAAGTCGGATTTAAAAATAATTATGTTTACACAAAATAATCACAAATATTTTGATTATTTTTTAAAAAAATATAATTTTAAATTATTAATATTCAAATACTTATAAATATGTATTTATTTAAACTGTTTAGTCTATTTATTTTTTATCACATTAGATTAATAATAAATTAACACGTTATAAAGACAGGCTTATTTACATGAGCTTAGTTCCAGAAAATCTAAATCAAAAAGTTGTAAGAGAGATCACTTTGATTTTAATCATCAAGGTCATTCTATTACTGACAATTAAACATATCTGGTTTGATGCGCCTACAATTCCCAAAAATTTTGACTCTCAAGTTGCCGAGCGTATTGCCGGCAGTCCTTCCCAAATCAAGGAGACACGTTGATGATTGCTGAAAGCGTGGTCGATCTTTCGCGGTTCCAGTTTGCTATGACTGCGATGTATCATTTTATTTTCGTTCCGTTGACCTTAGGCCTGGCTTTTATCCTGGCCATTATGGAAACCACTTATGTGATTTCCGGTAAGGAAATTTATCGGGACATGACCAAATTCTGGGGGAAACTCTTCGGGATTAACTTTGCACTCGGGGTAACTACCGGTCTGACCATGGAATTCCAGTTTGGTACCAACTGGGCCTACTATTCGCACTATGTAGGTGACATCTTTGGTGCACCGCTAGCGATTGAAGGCTTAATGGCTTTCTTCCTGGAATCTACTTTCATTGGCCTGTTCTTCTTTGGATGGGATCGTCTGTCTAAGGTTCAGCATCTGTGTGTAACTTGGTTAGTGGCGCTTGGCTCCAACATGTCTGCATTATGGATTCTGGTTGCCAATGGCTGGATGCAAAACCCGGTAGGTTCTAAATTCAACTATGAAACCATGCGTATGGAACTGGTTGATTTTGGTGCACTGATCTTTAACCCGGTCGCTCAAGTAAAATTTGTTCATACTGTTTCTGCAGGCTATGTAACAGGTGCGATTTTCGTTCTGGCAATCTCAAGCTTCTATCTGCTAAAAAAACGTGACTTGCCTTTTGCCCGCCGTTCTTTCGCTATTGCTGCAGTTTTTGGTCTGGCCTCTACACTTTCAGTGATTCTACTAGGCGATGAATCTGGCTACGAAATTGGTGATGTACAAAAGACTAAACTGGCTGCGATTGAAGCAGAATGGGAAACAGAACCGGCCCCAGCCGCATTCACTTTATTTGGTTTCCCAAATCAGGAAACCATGCGTACAGATTATGCAGTCAAAATTCCTTATGTCATGGGGATCATTGCAACCCGTTCAATAGATACTCCAGTGATAGGGATCAAGGATCTGCTGGTTGAACATGAAGGTCGTATCCGCAACGGTATGCTGGCATATGAACAGCTTGAAAAATTACGTGCAGGCGATCAATCTCCTGAAGTAAAAGCAGCATTTGAAAATACCCAAAAAGATCTTGGTTATGGTCTGCTTCTGAAAAAATACACTCCAAATGTCGTCGATGCTTCTGACGAACACATCAAAGCTGCTGCCAAAGACACTATTCCACATGTACCAAGTCTGTTCTGGGCATTCCGTGCCATGGTAGGTTCCGGCTTCCTGATGTTGCTGCTGTTCGTATTAGCGACTTTTGCTGTAGCGAAACGCAATGCTGAAAACAAACCTTGGTTATTAAAATTTGCCCTGTTTGCTTTACCACTGCCTTGGATTGCTGCACAAACTGGCTGGTATGTGGCTGAAGTAGGTCGTCAACCTTGGACTATTGGTGAAGTATTACCTACACACCTGTCTGCATCTACTTTAAGCACAGGCGATGTGATGGGCTCAATCCTGGCACTGGCAGCGTTCTACACAGTATTGCTGATCATTGAAATGTACCTGATGATCAAGTTCGCTCGCCTGGGGCCAAGCTCATTACATACTGGCAAATACCATTTCGAAAAACTTAATTCTCAAGTAACAGCCGAGCAAGAAGACGCAGCTGCAGCTCTTCCAGAAGGTGCAACTGGCGAGGTGAAATCATGATTGAATATGAACTGCTCAAAATTATCTGGTGGGTATTGGTTGGCGTTTTGCTGATTGGCTTTGCACTGACTGATGGCTTCGATATGGGCTCAATGGCGATCATGCCATTTGTAGGTAAAAATGATCAGGAACGTCGTGCGGCAATTAATACGATTGCCCCACACTGGGATGGCAACCAAGTCTGGTTCATCACTGCAGGCGGTGCCCTGTTTGCAGCATGGCCAATGGTCTATGCTACTGCTTTCTCTGGCATGTACTGGGCGCTACTGTTAGTACTATTTGCACTGTTCCTGCGACCTGTCGGCTTCGACTACCGCTCCAAGCTGGAAAATACCAAATGGCGTAATTCCTGGGACTGGGGTCTGGCTGTTGGCGGTGCGGTTCCTGCATTAGTCTTCGGTGTCGCTTTCGGCAACATGTTCCTAGGCGTACCGTTCACTTTAGATGAAACTGTTCGTTCAACTTATTCCGGCAGTTTCTTCGCTCTGCTAAATCCGTTTGCTTTAGTTTGCGGTATTGTAAGCTTGTCCATGTTGTGTGCACACGGTGGCGCTTGGTTAATGCTGCGTACTGATGGTGCATTACGTGAACGTTCTGCTCAAGCAACCAAAATTATGGGACTGGTTTATCTGGTGACTTTCCTTGCTGCTGGCGCATGGTTATATTTCGGCGGTATCCAAGGTTATACACTGGTGACTCCATATGACACCAATGGTGTTGCAAATCCACTGGCTAAAGAAGTACTGATCAATAGCAACCCTGGATGGATGAATAACTATACAACTTATCCAATTACCATGATTGCGCCAATTATGGGTATCCTTGGCGGTATTATTGTCGTGCTGGCTGCCTCTAAAGCTAAAGCAGGCCTGAGCTTCCTAGGTTCATCTATGGCGGTGATCGGTGCAATCCTGACTGCCGGTTTTGCCCTGTTCCCATTCTTAATGCCATCTAGCATTAACCCTGTTGCCAGCTTGACCATGTGGGATGCAGTATCCAGTAAAAATACCTTGACGGTAATGACTGTCGCTGCATGTATCTTTGTTCCAATCATCCTGCTTTACACCACTTGGTGTTACTACAAGATGTGGGGCGTAATCACCAATAAATACATTCAAGAGAATTCACACAGCTTGTACTAAGACTGTGTCCTAAGGAGACAAAATTATGTGGTATTTTGCATGGATTCTAGGTGTACTTATGGCGTGTTTTGCCAGTGTGATTGCTGCAATTTATATGGAACAGCACCAAGACCTGGATGAGGAATAAATCATGACTGAAGCTGCGCTAGAGAAACCCGTTATAGACAAGAAACCCAACAAATTTGCGATGGTGATTTCCTGCCTGCTGGCATTTCCACTCGCAGCGGTGTTACTGGTACATCCAGCTGCGATGCTGGATGATAATGGTGCATATAGTCACCGAGCCATGATGTTTATCATGATTGGCATTTCTGGAGGCTTTGTTCATGGTGTAGGCTTTATGCCACGCCACTGGTTCTGGAAATGGCTATTTAGCCCTTTCCTTTCATGGCCGCTGATGCTCTGGGGTTATTACACCTGGTTCATTGCCTGAGCATTCAAACAAAATTTAAGCTCTCTTTGGAGAGCTTAAATTTGATAAATACAAGATCTTTACTCTCATATTTTTAAAAAGAACAATGATATTTTTATCAATTTTGGCCTAAACTATCTTCTAAATTTATCCTGAACAAGAGTAATGAACTCAAACAAAGCGACATTGATTGGTCTTACGGCAGTTTTCTTATGGAGTCTCATTGTTGCTCTCATCAAAGAAGTCAGTCATTACTTTGGACCGATCGGAGGAGCTGCGTTAATCTATTCATGCGCCTCGATTATTCTATTGCTTTCATTTGGCTGGACACATCTGAAAGAATTCCCCCTTAAATATCTGATTTGGGGAAGCCTGCTTTTTGTGGCTTATGAAATTTGTCTTGCCCTGTCTATTGGCTATTCAAGCAATAATAGACAAGCTATAGAAATCGGAATAGTGAATTATCTGTGGCCGACAGCCACGATTCTGTTTTCAATTATTTTTAACAGGCAGAAAACCAATTTTCTTATCTTTCCCGGGATATGTTTATCTGTGGCAGGGATCTGTCTGGTGCTTGGTGGTGAAGCTGGATTTAGCTTTAAAACAATGCTGTCCAATATACAGACCAATCCACTGAGTTATGGACTGGCTTTAACCGGTGTCTTTCTATGGGCTGCCTATTGTACCCTGACTGCTCGTGCTGCCAATGGTAAAAATGGTATTACCTTATTCTTTATTTTGGTGTCGATTGTACTATGGACCCAATGGATTTTCTCTGCTGAGCCCATACCGAATTTCGAATTGAATTCCAGCATTTATCTGGTATTAGCTGCTTTTGCAATGGGCATTGGCTATGGGGCATGGAATATCGGAATTATGCATGGAAATGTGACTGTATTGGCAACAGCTTCATACTTTATCCCGGTTTTTTCTTCTGTGGTTTCAGCATTGATTTTGAGCACACAATTAACCTTCAGCTTCTGGAAAGGTGCATTGATGGTGTGTTTTGGTTCACTGCTTTGCTGGATGGCGACTAAAGCAAAATCATAGAACCGAAAAAACCAACCAATGCAAAGCCTAACTTTTAATCAAATAAAAATGCCATTTTTAAAGCGTCTTTAGAGCCTTTGTGAACCGTATAGGTAGAATTCACCTCCTACCGTTTTAGGCACCCCATTTCATAAGTAGTACCCAAATCAATGAAGGACTGATTAAAGCTTGTATCCAATAAATGAACAAATTGCAGTTCATCCTTGGCTTCAGCCAGATGCAGATTTTGTTCGGAAAAGTGCTTAAGCTGTTTTAGACCTTTAGAATATTCACATGTTTTAGCAATCATAATTGCTGGATGCTCGCGACGATCCACCGACACATTGAGTGCAGCCTGTTTCACTTCTAATGCATCATAATGCTGCTTAACTTGAGATTTAAATTCCGCTGAACTCAATGGCTTTGCCCATATAGTTGCTGACAATCCTACAAGTCCAATCACCAACATTAACTTCTTCATCTTGTCCCCAATATGCAAATATAGTTATTTATCTAAGTTATTGAATATTTATAACATAAAATCTCAAGCAATAAAAAAGCCAGAATAAATCTGGCTTTTTCTTTTCTCCTATTATTTAGCGATGGGTATGGATTGACATCACAATACCCATACCGGCGAGCAAAGAAATCACAGCGGTTCCGCCATAACTCATCAGTGGTAATGGGTCGCCTGTCACTGGAAGGATACCACTCACCATGCCTGAGTTCAGGAATACGAAAAAGAAAAAGGTTAGACCTGTAGCACCCGCATATAGACGGCCAAAGTTATGAAAGCTGTTCATTCCGATCATCAAGCAACGAATAATAATAGCGGTAAACAGACTAAATAATAAAAATACACCGATAAAGCCAAATTCTTCGGCATAAGTCGACATAATAAAGTCAGTATGATGCTCTGGCAGATAACCCAGATGTGACTGTGTCCCTTGCGAATAACCTTTGCCAGTCATTCCTCCAGAACCAATGGCGATTTTAGACTGGATAATATTCCAGCCTGCACCGAGTGCATCTGATTCAGGATCAAATAGCGTCAGGACACGTTTTTTCTGATATTCCTGTAACAGGAACATCCACATTAATGGTGCGACCACAGCTAATGCTGCCATTGCACCGCCAATCAAGCGCCAGGACATACCACTCAAAAATAAAACAAAGATCCCCGGAATCACCAGACCGATATTCAAGTCAGGCTGCAATGCTACAAGCACAAAAGGAATACCCAGTAAAATCAAGGCACCAACAATATGCATAAACTTCGGTGGAAATGGCTTACGCGCGAAGTACCAGGCCATCATCAGTGGCATCGCAAATTTCATCACTTCACTCGGCTGCATACTTCCCACGCCCGGCAAAGTAATCCAGCGTGTTGCTCCGAGTCGCCTTTCCCCAATCACAAAGACCAGCAATAGCATAAAGATCCCGAAGGCATAAAAATACGGGCTGGCGGCTTGATACACTTTTGGCGGAACCTGCGCACAGATAAACATCACCACAAAACCGACACCAAAACTGATCGCCTGACGGATCACCATGCCTGAGTTTTCAGAGGTCGCACTATAAACTACCATCAACCCCAAGGCAGCATTCAGTAACAGGAAGCATAGCAACCACGGGTCCAGATGTAGCTTGGTCCATCTTGAGGAATCGTGTTTTATACTCAATCCATCACGTGCGGATTGTCGTAAAAAACGATACTGCTGTGAAGGTATCATTGTGACAAAAGGTTCAAAACTAACAATGGCGAAATTATAAGTGAAAGCAGCGGAGAATTGATCGCCAGTGCTCTATTTATTATGTATTTCTTCAAATAAATTTAGGCTTGTGCTGCCAGAATCAGACGAGCCAGTTCCAGGTCATCCGGATAGGTAATTTTGAGATTATCAGATCGCCCCTGAACTACACGTACGGTTTCACCTACATGCTCAAGTGCACTGGCTTCATCGGTAATATTGGCACCATCTTGTAATGCCTGTTCGATAGCATATTTTAACCGGCCTAGTTTGGCCATTTGTGGTGTTTGAGCCTGCCAGAGAGTCGAACGGTCTACTGTAGTTTCGATATCCTGACCTTGTACGACGCGCTTTAAGGTATCGCGGACTGGAATTGCCAAAATAGCAGCTTGATCAGTTTCAGTCGCCGTATTGACCAGATCAATCAATGCATTTTGACTGACACATGGACGTGCCGCATCATGTACCAATACCCAATCTTCTTCTGAAGTGATTTCAGTTAGGTAAGCTAAGGCATTGAGGACAGAATTGACCCGCTCTGTACCGCCGGCACAAAAATGGGCTTTATCCTGATTAGAAAATGGCAAGGTTATAGCAACATCATCCTGACTACCGATCGCCAGCACATAACCGGTCAGCGGAAGTTGATTCAGACGTGCAACCGTATGTTCAAGAACAGTACGCTCCTGAATCATTTGATATTGCTTTAGTTCTGTTTTAGAGAATCTGCTACCCGAACCTGCAGCTGGAATGATAGCCCATAATTTATGGTGTGCTTGAATTTTCAGCTGACTCATTGGTACGCAGGTCTACTTTAGAATTTTGATCGAGATAAATCGGTTTATATTGGGTACTGATGGTACTCATCTGCACAAAAGTCTCATGCGGCTTAATTAAACCCAGATCCAGACGTGCATGTTCTTCAATGGCTTGATCACCATTTTTCAGATCATAAACTTCAGCTGCCAGCACACGGTTGCGCTCTTTCAGCTCTTCATTCAGTTCTACTTGTTGTTGTATTTTCTGTGTCAGTGCCTGATGGTCTTGATAGCCACCCTCACCAAACCAGTATAAATATTGAAACCCTGCGATCATAAGGATCGCAAGGCCCAACAGTACTTTACTCATCAAAGAGTCGAATACATTTAACATCAACGATAATCGCTTAGTTCAAACCTTTGAATTCAGCTTTACCGCGATATGCAGCATTAGTCAATTCTTCGATACGAAGTAATTGATTATATTTCGCTACACGGTCAGAACGGCAAAGTGAACCAGTCTTGATTTGACCTGCTGCTGTACCTACTGCAAGATCCGCAATAGTTGAATCTTCAGTTTCACCTGAACGG
The DNA here is from genome assembly GCF_002918965.1 of Acinetobacter sp. ACNIH3. Lineage (NCBI taxonomy): Bacteria > Pseudomonadati > Pseudomonadota > Gammaproteobacteria > Moraxellales > Moraxellaceae > Acinetobacter > Acinetobacter sp. ACNIH3. The sequence continues at coordinate 29,871 of NZ_PQLP01000020.1, forward strand.
TGAGAAATTACAGTAGAGTAACCGTTTGCTTTTGCAAGGTAGATTGCATCTAAAGTTTCAGTCAAAGTACCGATCTGGTTGTACTTGATTAGAATAGAGTTACCTACTTTCTCATTGATACCACGTTGCAGAATCTTAGGATTCGTAACGAACAGGTCATCACCAACCAGCTGGATCTTGTCACCCAGAATCGAAGTCAGGTAAGACCAGCCTTCCCAGTCAGATTCATCTAGACCATCTTCAATCGAGATAATCGGGTACTGATTTACCAGACCTGCAAGGTAGTCAGAGAATTGGTTGCTTGTGAATGCTTTATTGCCTTCACCTGCAAGAATGTACTGACCATCTTTGTAGAATTCTGAAGACGCACAGTCAAGCGCAAGCATGATGTCAGAACCAGCTTTGTAGCCAGTTTTTTCAATTGCTTCAAGAATAACAGTGATCGCTTCTTCGTTTGAACGTAAGTTCGGAGCAAAACCACCTTCATCACCAACAGCAGTATTTAAACCCTGTTTTTTAAGTACTGATTTAAGTGAATGGAAGATTTCAGCGCCAGCGCGAAGTGCTTCAGAGAATGAAGTGAAACCTACAGGCTCAATCATGAACTCTTGAATGTCAACGTTGTTGTCCGCATGTGAACCACCATTCAGGATATTCATCATTGGAACAGGCATTGTCAGAATGCTGTTGTTACGAAGGTTTGCGATGTATTGGAAAAGTGGGATTTTCTTTTCTTCAGCCGCAGCACGTGCAGCAGCAAGCGAAACTGCCAGAGTTGCGTTTGCACCTAGTTTTTCTTTGTTTTCAGTACCATCTAAAGCGATCATCGTGTTATCGATGTCTTTTTGTTCAAATACTGATTTACCAACCAAAGCTTCACGGATCAAAGTGTTTACGTTGTTAACCGCAGTTTTAACACCTTTACCCAGGTAACGTGCCTTGTCGCCATCACGAAGTTCTAAAGCTTCACGAGAACCAGTTGAAGCACCAGATGGTGCACATGCACGGCCAACTACGCCAGATGCTAAGATAACGTCTGCTTCGATGGTTGGATTACCACGAGAGTCCAAAATTTCACGTGCACGAATGTCAACGATTTGACTCATGAACTATTCCTCAGTTGATTAATAAAAATGATGCGTCAAAAAAGACGCATCAATGTGTATTGAATTAATGTGTATCTAGCTTTGCGAAACCTTTGACCAAGGTATCTAATTCTTTCAGCTGCGCCAGGAAAGGCTCAAGCTGTGACAGGCGCAATGCGCAAGGACCATCGCACTTGGCTTTTTCCGGATCCGGATGTGCTTCCAGGAACAGGCCTGCAAGACCTGTTGCCATACCCGCGCGTGCAAGTGTCGTGATCTGGGCACGACGACCACCAGCAGAGTCAGCACGACCGCCCGGAGTTTGCAGCGCATGGGTAACGTCAAAGAACACCGGTACATTCATTTCCTTCATGATGTCGAAGCCCAGCATGTCTACAACCAGATTGTTATAGCCAAATGCTGAACCACGTTCACAAAGAATCAGTTTGTCATTCCCGGCTTCCAGACACTTGTGCAGAATGTGGCGCATTTCATGTGGAGCAAGGAACTGGGCTTTCTTGATGTTGATAATAGCATCAGTTTTTGCCATTGCTTCAACCAGGTCAGTCTGACGACTTAAGAAAGCTGGCAACTGAATAATGTCGGCAACCTCTGCCACAGGAGCCGCTTGATACGGCTCATGTACATCGGTAATGATCGGCACATTAAAGTGTTTTTTAATGTCCGCTAACCACTCGAGACCTTTTTCCAGACCCGGGCCACGGAAAGAGTTCAAACTTGAACGGTTGGCTTTATCAAAACTTGCCTTGAATACGTATGGGATTCCCAAACGTTTACAGATATCTACATAAGTTTCTGCAATTTCAAAAGCTAGGTCTTTGGACTCAAGTACGTTCATCCCGCCGAATAGTACAAATGGCAAATGATTTGCCATTTGTATATCGCCTAAACGTACAATCTCTTGTGGTTTTAATTGCGACATTTAAACTTCCTAGTTGTGTCCTGACACCAATTATTGTGCTTTTTGATGCTGTTTTTTTGCAGCGTCGATGAAGCCAGCAAATAATGGATGACCATCACGTGGTGAACTTGTAAATTCCGGGTGGAATTGTACCGCAATAAACCAAGGATGTTCAGGAATTTCAACAGTTTCTACTAAATGTTGGATCGGTGAATAACCAGAAATCTTCATGCCTTTCTCTTCCAGCACTGGGATATAACGGTTGTTCATTTCGTAACGGTGACGGTGACGTTCGATGATTTCATCAGAACCGTACACAGCAGCAGTCTTGGTCCCTGGTACCAGTTCAGACTTCTGTGCACCTAGACGCATGGTACCGCCAAGGTCAGAATCTACAGAACGCTGTTGCACTTCACCACGCTCATCTAACCATTCAGTGATCAGACCAATCAATGGAGCTTTGGTTGAACGGTTGAATTCAGTCGAAGTTGCGTCAGCAATACCAGCCACGTTACGTGCATATTCAATTACTGCAAGCTGCATACCCAAGCAGATACCCAGGAACGGTACGCCATTTTCACGGGCGTATTTGATTGCCTGCATCTTGCCTTCAGTACCACGTTCACCGAAACCACCTGGAACCAGGATAGCGTCAGCATCTTTTAATACTTCGTTTACATCCTGACTTTCAAGCTCTTCAGCATTCACATAGTCGATCTGAACTTTAACGCGGTTTTGAATCCCTGCGTGTAAAAGTGCCTCATTCACAGATTTATATGCATCTGGAAGTTCAACGTATTTACCGACCATTGCTACACGTACAGTGTATTCAGGATTCAGTAAAGCTTCTACAACGTTATCCCAATCTGTTAAGTCAGCTTCAGGAAGGTCGTTATAACCAAAACGTTCACAGATTAAATCGTCAACATTTTGTTCATAGAAAGTACGTGGGATCTGATAAATCGTACGCGCATCTTTACATACGACAACTGCACGTGCTTCAACGTTAGTGAACAGTGCAATTTTACGCGTAGTATCTGCATCAACATCGTGTTCAGTACGACAGATCAGAATGTCTGGCTGAATACCAATCGACAGAAGTTCTTTAACAGAGTGCTGTGTTGGTTTGGTTTTTAATTCTGCTGCAGACTTAATGTATGGGAGTAACGTTAAGTGCATAAGCATCGTGCGCTTGTGACCAAGTTCAACCATTAACTGACGTACAGATTCCATGAATGGGAGAGATTCAATGTCACCTACTGTACCACCGATCTCAACGATCGCAACGTCATAACCTTCACCGGCGCGAAGTACACGTTCTTTAATATTATCAGTAATATGTGGAATAACTTGCACAGTACCACCCAGGTAGTCACCACGGCGTTCTTTATTCAGAACATCCTGGTAAACACGACCTGATGTGAAGTTATTCAATTTGGTCATTTTCGCACGACGCAAGAAACGTTCGTAGTAACCCAAGTCTAAGTCTGTTTCAGCACCATCTTCTGTAACAAAAACTTCACCATGTTGGAATGGGCTCATGGTCCCCGGATCGACATTAATGTATGGATCCATTTTTACCATGGTCACTTTTAAACCACGGGCTTCTAAAAGTGCAGCAACAGAAGCAGCTGAAATACCTTTACCTAGTGATGATACAACACCACCAGTAACGAAAATAAAATGGGTCATTGGGTTTCTCGTACAATCGAGCCTAAATAGGCCTGCAATGTTGCGCAATTTTACTTTACCTTGCACCTAGAAAGCAAAGTCAATCCGCATCAATTCAAAGAACAATAAACAATTGACTATTCTAACAGCATTTCCGATAAAAAATTAGAGTAAGTTCAGATCATTTCTATCTGCTAATTTACTGCTATAATATTGTAATCCCCTCTACATTTACCTATGAAGTAATGATGAATAAGAAACTTTTAATCTGTGGCGCGCTTGCAACCGGACTTTTACTTACTGCATGTGTAAAGAAAGAAGCTCCAAAGGAAGAGGAACAGACTGAAGTTGCTGCAGCATCGGAAGCAACCCCAGTAGAACAGCCGAATTTCGAAACACTGGAACCAGCAGAACAAGATCAGCCTTTAATTGAAGAAATTCCTGAAACAGTTGAAGTGATTCGTGAAGAAACGCCGAATACCACAACTGAAATTCGTCGTGAAACTCGACCTGCTCAGAGCACTCCTGCAACAGCACCGGCAGCATCACAATCTGCTCAAGCATCAAACGCCCAGGATTCTGAGACTGAGTACAAGCCTAAAACCAATTCAGGTGCAGAACAGTCAGAGGATGATGCTGTGGCAGACGCCATTGCAGCTGCTACGCCAGCACTTGAAAACTGATTATTGTTTTCAATTAAAAAACCCAGCTTATGCTGGGTTTTTTAATGCTACGTATTCAGGTTCTGCTTCTTCTATTGCTGCCGCCGCCATAGAAAGCTGCTTCAGATACTGTGCCATAAGAAGAGTAGCCCATGATTCAGTTCTGGTTAAGCCCTGATAAAAACCGCAATGACTGCCCCTTTTCGTAGTAACTACAATAATATTCGGCATGGCACGGATACGGTCTTTATATGGATGCAGATTATTAATATGACAGACTGGGTCGTCTTCTGCATTCAGAATCATTAATGGGATTTTGACATTTTCAAAGACATAAATTGGGTTCGTGGCCTTGGTATAGGTTTCATAGTCTTCATAGCCAGCCAGCTGAAAATATAGCTTCTCAAAATCTGCCAGATTTTGAACGGAAAGAATCTGCTCCCAGGAAGGTATATTTTTCCAGGTGTCCTGATAAGGATGAATAAATTTTTTCAGTAATTTTTTAGCCATAACCTTGCTATAAAATGGATGCACATAAGCAAAACCACTTTCAGTATTATAGCCCGGACACAGTGCAAAAGCTGCTTTGAGTGGGGTTTGCTCACCCTCTTCCCCCAGATAGCGCACCAACAAACCTGTTCCAGCGGAAGAACCTACACCATATAGTTCGGATTGCGGGAATTTATCCTGAATATAAAGTAACTGTTCACGTAAATCTTGAGTGGAGCCAAACAGGTTCATTTTCGGAACAGGCATCGGTAAATTGGCATGACCACGGCGTAAACATAATGCCACTCGCCAACCCGTGTGCAGATGCAGATCTCTGACCAGCTCACCCATTGATTCTGGTGAACCGGTAATGGTATGTAGTAAAACAATCGTTGGCGTATCTACTGGCAGGTCGAGTCCATACCAGGCAATACCAGTGATTCCGCCATCAGACATGTTCAGCTGCTCAATTGCATCATATTTTAGTTTGATGGTTTTCTTTTTGATCAGGTCAAAATATAAAATATGGGCATGCGCATTACATAGCCACGGTGTAGGACGGTATTTTTGCTTTAATTGTGGTAAATGATCAATCAGGTTCTGAAATACGCCATTTGGATTGTAATATAAAGTAGGCGTGTCCGCACCAATCACACGGTCCAAATATTCACCTGAAAGCTGAACTACTTTTTTTATCAACATTTTCATTTGTCTTTCCATCCAGTTGTCCTTCAGTGACTTACAAATTTCATGCCGGGTTATATGATGGCTCCTGAATCAGACTAATTTTGAAAGGCCATCATCCGCTGTCCCATTTGTGCAGCAAGCGCCTCAAGACCTGACTTCGGTCGAATCATCACTTCAAAGTCGATCATTTTGCCTTCATCATTGAACTGAATCATATCGATACCCTTTAATTTCTTATCCCCCACATTGGCAGAAAACTCAAGTACAACATGGTTACCGTCTTCTGAATAGAAAGTACGGTGATACGTAAAGTTCTCGAATACCTGAATCACATTAGTCAAAATAAAAAAGACTACAGGCTTACCTGAGTATGGATTAAATGCCACTGGTGAACGAAATACCACTTCATCTGCCAGCAGTTCATTCAGAATATTCATGTCACGGCTTTCCAACATTTCGTGCCAGAATGCGAGTGAAGCTTTGGTGGTTTGTAGAGTCATTTTTGGGTCCTTTGTTGTTTTTTAAATTTCCGCATATAAACGATAAAGATTGATGCTTTTAAATATGATATCCCTTCTGTTAGAAAGCAGTTTCCCTCTTTATTAAAGGTGAGAAATACTACTTCACAAGGAGGAGCCATATATTTAATAGTTAAATCCTCTCCCTAACCCTCTCCTTTATTAAAGGAGAGGGAAAATTACATATCCATTTGTTTACATCACTACAAATCTTGGTTTGCAAACAAAAAACGGAAATGCAGTTTTTAATATTTTTAAATCACTGCTGCCAACTCAGCACCTTGACGAATCGCGCGCTTGGCATCCAGCTCACCCGCTTCTTTCGCTCCCCCGATCAGATGCACGCTCTTGCCTGACTGTTTCAGTTCATCAAACATGGCAGTATAAGATTCCTGACCTGCACAGATGATGACATTATCTACTTCAAGCAACGTTGGCTGACCGTTGACTGTAATATGCAAGCCCTGATCATCCACTTTCTCATAGCTGACACCCGGGATCATTTTTACGTGGCGGTGTTTCAGACCTGTACGATGAATCCATCCGGTTGTTTTGCCCAGATCTGCGCCCACGGATTTTGCTTTACGCTGCATCAAGTAAATTTCACGACTTGGCTGTTCTACACTTGGCTGTTTTAAACCACCGACATTGTCATAATCGGTATCGATTCCCCATTCATCATAGAATTTCTGCGGATTGACGCTGCCACTTTCACCTTCATGGCTTAAATATTCCGCTGTATCAAAACCAATACCGCCTGCACCAATAATGGCAACATGCTGACCCACAGGCTTACGCTCTTTTAGCACATCCAGATAAGACAGCACTTTTGGATGATCAATGCCTGGAATATCCAGTTGACGTGGATTCACCCCAGTCGCTACGACGATGTCATCAAATTCTGAAGACAGCAGCTGCTCAAAAGTCGCTGTATGATTCAGTTTGAGCTGAATACGGGATTGCAATTCGATCTGGCGTTTAAAGTAACGAATGGTTTCGTAGAATTCTTCTTTGCCCGGAACAGTTTTGGCAATATTAAACTGACCGCCAATCTGATTGGATGCCTCGAAGACAGTAACATGATGACCACGACCTGCAGCATAAATCGCGAAACTTAAACCAGCTGGACCCGCACCAATTACTGCAATATTTTTTGGTGTAGACACTTCTTTAAAAATCAGTTCAGTTTCATAGCAGGCGCGCGGATTGACCAGACAGGTCGCAATTTTCATCGAGAAAATATGATCCAGACAGGCTTGATTACAGCCAATACAGGTATTGATTTCATCACTACGGCCCTGTTCGGCTTTCACGACAAATTCGGCATCTGCCAGCATCGGCCGCGCCATGGAAACCATATCTGCATGACCGGCAGCCAGGACATATTCTGCCATTTCTGGAGTATTGATACGGTTTGAGGTAATTAAAGGAACTTTGACTGAATCTTTTAGCTTTTCAGTTACCCAGGTAAAAGCTGCGCGTGGCACTTTGGTCGCAATGGTTGGAATACGCGCTTCATGCCAGCCAATCCCGGTATTGATAATCGTTGCACCTGCTTTTTCGATTTCCTGTGCCAGCTGAATCACTTCTTCCAGCGTTGAACCACCTTCAACCAGATCCAGCATCGACAGACGATAGATGATAATAAAGTTCTCACCTACGCTTTCACGGGTCCGGCGCACAATTTCAATCGGGAAGCGGATGCGATTTTCATAACTGCCACCCCACTCGTCATCACGATGGTTGGTACGTGCGGCAATAAATTCATTGATCAGATAGCCTTCCGATCCCATGATTTCCACACCGTCATAACCGGCATATTGGGCTAAGCGTGCACAGTTGGCAAAATCATCAATAGTCTGCTGGACTTCACTCGAAGTTAGGGCATGTGGTTTGACCGGATTGATTGGCGCCTGAATCGCAGACGGCGCGACATTTTCAGCCTGATAGGAATAACGTCCGGTATGCAAAATCTGCATGGCGATCTTGCCGCCAGCTTCATGCACTGCTTGAGTAATTACCTTGTGCTTCTCAGCTTCTTCTATCGTATCGAGCTTAGAGCCACCTTGGAAAGTCACACCGTGATCATTTGGCGAAATGCCACCAGTCACAATCAGGGCCACACCCCCTTTGGCACGTTCAGCATAGAATGCCGCCATACGATCATAACCACCCGGGGCTTCCTCCAACCCGACGTGCATAGAACCCATCAGAACCCGGTTTTTTAATGTGGTAAAGCCCAGATCTAATGGGGCAAGTAAATGCGGATACTTTGACATTTCGACTCCTTAGCGTGCCTGTCAGCTGGCTATTTTTTATATCGGCTGATGTGAAATTCCCCTCAGTCATCAGCTTTTATGCAACTTGTTGCATTAATTTATAGTTCAGAATTGATTTTTATGCAACATGTTGCATAATAATCCCGAGTCATTTTTCTTGAGACGTTTATGTCTTTATCGCATGTTCTATTGACCAGTTTACTGGAAAAACCAAGTACCGGTATTGAGTTAGGACGCCGCTTTGACCGTTCGATGGGCTTTTTCTGGAATGCCACCCATCAGCAGATCTATCGTGAACTGAATGCCATGTTACAAAAAGGCTGGATTTCTACCATAGAAGATGAAGACAGCAGTTCACGTAAAAAGACTTATCAGGTAAAACGTCCAGGACGTGAAGAACTGGCCAACTGGATGCTGGAACAAAGTCCACCGGCTCAACTACGTGAAGAATTGATGGTACGCTTACGTGCTGAAGCCCAAATGGGCAGCAATACTATCTTGCCAGAACTGGAAAGGCATCTAGAGTTGCACCGGGAAAAACTGAATATTTACCGACAGATTTTTGCCAAAGATTTTGCAACAGCTGACGAAAATAACCGCACACTGTATATTCATAAAATGATTCTGCAACTGGGTATCGATCTGGAAGTAGGCTGGATTAGCTGGTTAGAAATCATGATTCCAAAATTAAAACAATTTAATAATGCAGCTGCTGGCTAGCATATAAAAATAAGGACTCAGTCGATGTCATATTACAAAATGCCCGATGGCGAAATGCTTTTTGTACGCGAATATGGACAGGGTCAGCCGGTAGTGGTGTTGTCCGGCCTGGGGATGTTGAGCTGGCAATGGGCGGCTTTCCTCTATCCGCATCGGCATCAGTTCAGATTTATTATTCCGGAGTGGCGCGGTTTTGGGGCTTCCAGTAATTGCAAGATTCCAGATATGAATGCAATTTCCAGTCACTGGCTGGATGTGCAATTGGTAATCCAGCAATTACATCTTGATAAGGTGATGGTGATTGCATATTCCATGGGTGCCACTACGGCCATGCATGGTATGCACTATGCTAATTTCGCCGAGCATATCACTGCTTATCTGCATATTGACCAGACCCCAAAAATCCCGGTAGATGACAGTTGGAGCTATGGCCTGTTTGGTGAACATCATCCGGTATTTATTTCTATTCTGACCCAGATTTCAGAATTACTGGCAACACATCAGAATGTAAAATACATTAAAGATCTGGACAGTAACACTCGCCATCAGATTGCCAAACTTTGGCTGCAGTTTATTGGCTTGCAAAATAACAATAAATACAGCCTGAAAGCCTTTGAATGGATTATGAATCAGCCACGCCTGCAAAGTCTGCTATTACCATCAAACCGGGTCGACTATATGGCCTGGTATATCAATAATTATCTTTACCATCGAGAAGATTACCGTGCGGCGATTCAGACACTCAAATGCCCGGTGACTTTCCTTAGCGGCTCACAATCCAAACTTTATCCAGTTGAAGGTCAAACCTTGGTTGCCCAAAGCATTCCACATGCCAAACAGGTACGTTTTGAAAAATCCGGGCATACCCCGCTTTTGACTGAACCGGTAAAATTTAGCAAGGAAATCGCGGCATTCTTAAAAGCCAGTGCTAAGCACAGCAATCACGCAGCTTAGAGGAAAAAAGAAACAAAATGAAAAAACTGGTGGTCTTTTCTGGTGCAGGTATGAGTGCTGAAAGCGGAATTAATACCTTCCGCGACAGTGATGGCCTTTGGGAGCAGCATCGCGTAGAAGATGTGGCTACTCCGGAGGCATGGCGACGTAATCCTGAACTGGTACAACGCTTCTATAATGAGCGGCGCAAAAAGATTCTGGCTGCACAACCCAATGCTGCGCATCAACTGATTGCTGAACTGGAAGTTGCTTATGACATACATGTGATTACCCAGAATATTGATGATCTGCATGAACGTGCTGGAAGTTCAAAAGTCATTCACCTGCATGGCAATATCCGGCTGGCAAAAACGTCTGGACCAAAGGCACAATACACCACCGAGTTTTATCCAATTGATGGTACTGAACTGGATCTCAAGAAACACCTTTGTAAGGATGGCTATCCGCTGCGGCCGCATGTCGTGTGGTTTGGTGAAGCTGTACCGGCCTATGCAGAAGCACAGGACTGCGTGCGGGATACTGATATTTTTATTGTGATTGGCACCAGTTTGCAGGTCTATCCGGTTGCTGGCTTGATTCATGAGATTTCATCGAATTGCAGCGCTTACTATATTGACCCTAAAGCCAATCAGCAGCACTTACCTCCTCAGTTTGAGAAAATTGCCATGACTGCTACCCAAGGCATGCAATATCTGAAAGATAAACTGCTTAATTAAGCTAGATAGTCAATAAAAAGACAAAGTCAGCATTGACACATTGCAACAATAATTCTTTAATCACCTTATTGTTGCGTATATGGAATGAACTCATGCTGACGGATCTAGATGACTTTTATTGTTTTGCTCAAGTCGTAGAACATGGTGGCTTTAGTGCAGCAGAACGCGCCACTGACATTCCTAAATCCAAACTCAGTCGCCGGGTTTATAATCTGGAAGAACGTCTTGGTGTTCGGCTAATTCAACGCAGCTCACGTCATTTTGCCGTAACCGATATCGGTATGAATATTTACCGTCATGCCCAGGTTATGCTCAGTGCCGCCCAAGCCGCCCATGATCTGGTCGATCATCTCAGTACTGAACCACGCGGCATTATTAAAATCAGCCTGCCAGTATCCATTGCACAAAACGAAATCGCGCGCATTCTCCCTGCATTCCTGAAACAATATCCTGAAATCAAAATTCAGATGATGGTCACGAATCGTCGTGTGGATATCATCAATGAAGGTTTTGATATTGCCCTACGCGTCCGTTCCAGTCTGGATGATGATCCAAATTTGGTAATCCGTCAGTTTGACCAGATCGAACAGCATCTATTTGCCAGTCAGGGCTATCTGAATGAATTTGGTCATCTAAAAAATCCGGAAGAATTGTCCGAGCATAAAATCCTGAGCATGGCGGATGAACATACTGAACAGTTTTTGATATTACACAATAATATGCAACAACAGAAAAAGATCCGCGTTATGCCAACAGTACTGGGCTCCGATCTGAGTATGCTGGCACAACTTGCTGCTTCAGGGTGTGGTATTACCCTGTTACCTGATAACGTCGTGCAGCAATATGTCGAACGTGGTGAACTGGTACGTGTACTTCCGGCATGGAAAGCAGCACATGGTATTTTCCATATGGTTTATCCATCACGTCGTGGCTTGTTACCTGCTGTTCGGGTCTTTATCGATTATCTGGTTGAACACCTGCATCACAACTAATATGAATTTGTACTTATTAATAAATAGGTAAAAAAAAGCTCATCTACGGAGGATGAGCTAGTCAGAGTCACTACAGCATTAAGGGGTAACAATATTTACTCTGTAAATCAAAAAATATATCGCTTAGATCGTTCTCTTGGCTTTTAATCAGTTAATTATACGAGCAAGAATAAATAAAAGAGATTGATACAGCTTATCTATCTAACTCATATAAATATAGAGAATGAATCTCATTTGCACCACTGCAATTCGTAGTATTTTGTATTGTTTTGAAAACGTATGTGTATGCTCATTTACAATTAAAAAAAAACACTGATTTTTTAAAAATCAGTGTTTTCATAATCAGAGATTTATCTTTTATTTAAATTGCAGGATAAGAGCCCGTGCCTTCTAGCCATGGAGATAACAATTCAAAGCCATTGTCAGTCACATAAACCATATGCTCCCACTGCGCAGATAACGATTTATCTGCAGTCACCACTGTCCAGCCATCTTTAAGTTCTTTAACACGCGCTTTACCCAGATTCACCATTGGCTCAATAGTGAATACCATGCCTTTTTTTAGCACCAGACCCTGACCCGGTTGACCATAGTGCAGAATGTTTGGCTGTTCATGATAAACCTTACCGATACCATGACCACAGTATTCACGTACGATACTATAACCTTCACGATGTGCCACAGACTGGATGGCATAACCGATATCACCCAAGGTTGCACCCGGTTTAACCGCATGAATACCGGCGACCATTGCTTCATAAGTGGTTTCAACCAGTTTTTTTGCTTCAGCCGAAGGCGTACCAACATAGTACATGCGGCTCGTGTCACCGAAGTAGCCATCTTTAATAATGGCAACATCAATATTTATGATATCGCCGTCTTTTAATACGGTAGTTGCTGATGGAATGCCATGACACACCACTTCATTAGGTGAAATGCAGGTAGTCTTGGTATAACCGTAATACCCCACATTCGCCGGAATAACTTGGAGTTTATTCACAATAAAATCATTACAGATGTCATCCAGATATTCTGTCGTGACACCCGGCTTCACATGCTCTCCGATCATTGCTAAAACCTCAGCAGCCAGACGGCCCGATATACGAAGTTTTTCGATATCCTGTTCAGTTTTAAGACTTATCGTCGAAGCTCTCATGTGTTCATCCTCTTGGTCAATCCTTGAATTATAGACCCTTTTTCTGAAAGATGCGGTGAATTCCTTCAATAACAGCGATCAGAAAATGTATATTTAAAATATGTATTGCTTATAGATTAAACAAATAAAACTATTCAGGATTTTTTAGAAATATTGATAATTTATGATGATTTTTACAATTTATAAATTTATTTGATTGAATTCATAAATTTATTTTCACCAAAGTTCTACCTATCAGTTAAACAGAAAATTACTCAAGGAAATTCATCGAAGCTCAAACCAAAATGTGCTCCAAAAATCAGCATATTTCCTTTAAAATCGCTTTCTTTTGTTCGTTTATTCTCCCTCTATGACAAGTCTCCGTACTCGGGATATTGTTGCCTTAGGTTTTATGACCTTCGCACTGTTCATCGGTGCCGGCAACATTATCTTTCCACCGATTGTGGCTCAACAAGCCGGTGAGCATGTATGGTTAGCTGCTCTAGGTTTCCTAGTTACTGCAGTTGGCCTGCCTGTTATCACCATCGTGGCATTGTCTCGTGTTGAAGGTTCAATCCAGATCTTAAGTTCACCTTTAGGTAAAGCTGCAAGTCTTTTACTGACCGTAGTTTGTTATCTCACTGTTGGACCTTTATTCGCAACGCCACGTACTGCAACCGTTTCCTATGAAATTGGTTTCTCCTCTTATTTTGGCAATGAGCCAAGCAATCTGTTGATCTATAGCGTGATCTATTTTGCTGTGGTGACACTGGTTTCACTGTATCCAAATAAAATTCTGGATACTGTGGGTTACTTCCTGTCTCCATTGAAAATTATCGCCTTGGTCATTTTAGGTGTGGCTGCAGTTCTTATTCCTGCGAGTAACCCACCTGCTGCGATTGGTAATTATGTTTCTAGCCCGGTCACTGAGGGCATCGTCAATGGTTATCTGACCATGGATACTTTGGGTGCCTTGGTCTTTGGTATCGTGATTGTGCGTGCAATTACTTCTCGTGGGGTCACTGACCGTAAGCTGATTACCAAATATGCGGTAAATGCTGCCATTATTTCCGGGATCGGCCTAACCTTGGTTTACCTCAGCCTGTTTAAATTGGGTCTGGGTAGTCATGAAGTTGCCCCAAATGCTGCCAATGGTGCGATTATTCTGCATGCTTATGTACAACATGCCTTTGGTGATATGGGTGCCTATTTCCTTGCAATCATGATCTTTGTTGCCTGCATGGTAACTGCGATCGGGCTGACCTGTGCATGTGCTGAATATTTCTCATCGATTACCCGTTTACCGTACAAAGCCTTTGTATTTGTTCTGGTTGGCTTCTCGCTGGTGATTTCAAACCTTGGTTTGACCAAACTGATTGCCGTTTCTGTGCCTGTACTGAGCGCGATTTATCCGCCTGCAATTGCAGTGATCCTGCTGAGCTTCTGTGGACATTTCTTTAAAAAGCCTGCTCAAGTTGTTGCACCAACCACACTGGTTGCATTTATTTTCGGTATATTTGATGGTCTTAAAGTTGCCGGTTTTGATTTACCTGCTGCACTTCAGAATTTGCCGCTTTCTGAGCAAAACATGGCATGGCTTATCCCAGCCCTGATTGTTCTCGTGATTTCAGCTGTGATTGACCGTATCAGAAATTAATCTTTCTGCGCAGTGTCAATAAATCGTCTTTTTACCCAGAATACGATTTAAGCGCGATCAATAATTGTCAGGTTTTACCCAAACGGACATTTATTGGTTCAATTCACTGCATGATTATCGCTAAGCAAGCGCTCAGTTAAAAGTAGATAAAATTTAGCTGATACACAATTTAACCATTCGTTTAGCTAAACTAACTTAATCATTTCCAAAATTATTCAATTTCATTTACTTATATCAATATTCTAACAAATTTTATAATTCTTCAGCATCCCGCATACACGTGCTTACATTCTCTGCCAAGTAAACTACATATTGTGGCGTAAAATTTGCATTTTCCTGCTTGTACCATTTAAATTTTATCACCCAGCACTACCTTAAACCCTAATTTAAGCATTTAAATGGTTCAGGTAAATTGCTGTACTTTGACAATTTTTATAGCTCTACGACTAAAGTTGCTGTATTTCACCAGAACAGTCATCCGGAGCTATTGAAAAGTTCTGGTATTCGAAGTACAACTGTATGTTCAATTCTGATCAATCCACTCAGTTTTGGACATCAATAACACTAAAAATAGGAGGGATGGAGATGTTATCAGTACATTTCAAAAAGCAAGTCTTCATTGACGCTCTTAAAGCCAATTCTAACCTTGTGGTGTTTCTAAGCACCACCTTTGCGCTGATGTTGACTTTAATCGTTCACTGCGTAATTCAAGGCAATTTAAAGCCAGAGTATTTAGCGTATGCGCTGATCGTCTCGGCTGCATTTTACCTATGGGTGGTCATTGACCAGAAATATCGCTAATCAACCTTGATGTTGAACCACATGGATGACTTCGCCACTCATCCATGTGGTAGAAGAAAAAGAAAAGTCCAATTCAAGTATTTCTCCTTCCAATCAGAATAAAAATAATCTAAAACAGCCCGTGTGCTGCGCCCCAAAGTAAAATTCCTGTTCCACCCAGCTCTGCCACAATTAACCCGATCATCGCCAAAGTCATCAATATGCCCGGTAACTGAACCTTGCCCAATTGATGCGGTTTTTTGAATTGGTTGGTGGTGTCTTTTAGCATGCCATGCAGAATATAAGCCCCAATTGAGAAGCTGAAAAAAGCCAGATTCAATACTATACAGATCAGATTTATAGTCTCTGAAAATTGAGAATAATAAGCCAATACCGCAAGAATTAGTGCTGCTGGTGCATACAGCAAGCTGCTACGATGGGCAATATCGACATAATAATGTGCCCGTGACTGGGCTGAATTGCGGATCTGCAGATATTTCCACACTCCTGTCAACATCCCTCCCCATAAGAAAATTCCACTAAATAAAATTGCCAGTTTAACTGCCAGACTAAGCTCGATTAGCTGCATATCCTAATTCCATTATGTTCATTATTTTGACTTTTTAGTCATGTTTTAAAACCGCTCCTACCCGGAACTGGTGTAGATTAATTCTTGATAATGATCCCAAAAATATAGTGTAGCGCATGTCCGAATTTGAAACATTGACCATTAAGTGCAAGGATGGCTATCCATTGACAGCACGTTTTTACGCCACCAATGCAGCTAGCCGAAAAGCTTTACCTATATTAATCTGCCCTGCGACCGGAATTACAGCACAGTTCTATCACAGTTTTAATGTGTGGCTGCAGGCACAAGGTTATGATGTATTGTGTTTTGACTTTCGTGGTATTGGTCAGTCCTTGAATGGTCCTTTAAAAAAATCTAAAGCCAGCATTGTGCAATGGGGACAGTTAGATATTCCCGCTGCGATTGATGCTTTGAGAGATAAAACCAAAGCTGAACAAGTCATTCTGGTTGGTCATAGTGCTGGTGGGCAGTTACTCGGGATCGTACCGAACTATGACAAAGTAGCCAAAGTTATAGCTGTATCTGGCTCAACCGGTCATGTGAAAGGCTTAAAAGGTCGAACCAAACTACTCGCTCCTGTGATGTTTGATGTAATTTTTCCACTGTCACGTTTTACACTGGGTTATGGCCCGACCAGCAAGATTGGTATGGGGGAAAACCTGCCTAAAGATGTGGCTAAACAATGGGCACAGTTCTGTAGCAAGCCGGGTTATGTGATCAATGCGATTGGTAAAAAAATTTCGCCATCACATGATTATCATGACCAGATCACCTGCCCTGTGACTGCAATCTGGTCATCGGATGATGAAATTGCCACTGAAGCCAATGTAAAAGATTTATTGCGTTTATACTCGAACGCAAAAACCCAGATGATTGAGCTCAAACCTAAAAGTTATGCACATAAGGCCATTGGTCATATGTTGATGTTTAAACGTAGCCATCAGAATTTATGGCCTGTGATTGAACAGGAAATGGCTTCAATCTAATACTTTTTCAACTTGTTGATTTATACCATCAGGCCTGTAACCCGACCTGATGGTTTTTATTTATGCCCTGTTGCTTACGTTGGTGTTTTTGCGCATACATGCGTAAATCGGCACACTCTAATAATGTCTCAATTTCTACACCATCTTCAGGATAAACTGCCAGTCCGATACTTAAACCAATCTGTAAGCTCATTTCTTCAAAATTAAAAACTGCATCACAGGCTTGAGAAATATCTTGCATCGTTAATAGTGCCTGATTTCGGTCAGTATTCATGTCTAAAATAAGTGCAAACTCATCCCCACCCAGCCGAGCTATGACAACCTCATCGTCTAGTATTGCTTTTAGTCGTGTTGCAATTTCTTTTAATGCTGCATCTCCTACTCGATGCCCATACTGATCATTAATCGATTTCAGTCTATCCATATCCAGCATACAAACGTTTAGTGATTGCTGTTGCTGTTCCGCCAAGCTCATGCGTTGCCGTAGACAATCTAAAAATAATGCCCGATTGGCAAGTCCGGTTAGGCTGTCTTGAGTTGCCATTTTATATAATACTTGTGCATCAAATTTGGTGGCATGATACATCGCTGCGGCAAATGTTTCGGACATCAAGTTTAATAATTTTAAATCACGAAGTTTAAATGCTGCAACTTGATCAGAATAGATTTTAAGTACACCGACCACTTCATTGGCATGAATTAAAGGCACGACTGCCATAGAGCGTAGGCCGACTCGATGACAGGCTTGACGATCTACCCGTGGATCATTTTCACAATATAAAATACGGTTTTCTGCGATACATAAGCCGGACAAGCTATTCTCTCTTGCAAGGCGTAAACCCAATAAATGTGCTGCCCCGCCCGACACTGCGCGATAGACCATATCTTCGCCTTCATCCAATTCCACCACAGCACCTTGAGCACCAGTAATCTGTTGAATTTTATCTGCAATCAGTGTCATGACTGCATTCAGATCATGGTCTAGTTTTATAATTTCTGTTTGGGTATGAATGACGGATAAAAGCTGTTCTTACGTTGGCATCAATGCGCTTTAAGATTGAAAAATAGCCGCTATTCTAAGAACTCGGTCAGGCTTTTTATAGCAAACTTTTGATGTTATTGTTTAATTTAAAAGCAATTCTTTTTATTTAAATTTTAGAAATATGATCTCTCTCAACCTTTTGATTGAAATTGATACGGCTCAGTATCCGAACCTTTGCTGGCAGAGAATGTAAAAAGCATTTTCAATATTAAGCTAAAGTATTTAAATTGAATTTTATAGTTTGAACAAACTTAAATTAAAATGATGTTCCTACATTGAATCATTTTAAACAGTTGATGTTTCATTATCTTTTACTGGAGATTTATGTTTTAATGCTTACAGTATGAGATGAGCCTCTTACAGTATGTGCCTTAGATGTGCATACGACTAGCCCCTAACCATGGGGCTTTTTCATGTCTGTATGATTTTGAAGTCGTATTAAAATTTAACCGAAAAATGCAATGATACTCTGAATCACCACAGCATTCACAATATCAATAAAAAATGCACCACACAGCGGCACGATTAAAAAGGCTTTATGTGATGGACCATAGCTATTGGTTACTGCCTGAATATTTGCAATTGCGGTCGGTGTTGCCCCCATACCAAAACCACACTGCCCTGCCACCAATACCGCTGCATCGTAATTTTTCCCCATGATTCTAAAGGTCACAATTGCAGTAAATAGGATCAATACTGCTGTCTGCACCAATAAAATCGTAATAAGCGGGCCTGCCAGATCGGCCAACAACCAGAGTTGTAGTGACAGTAAAGCCATAGATAAATATAAGGATAATGAGGCATTCCCAAATACATCAATGGCGCGATCAAAGATATCGACTTTTAGCACATGCTCCAGGATGTTACGTACAATCACCCCTGTCCCTAAAGCCCAAACAAAGGTTGGCAGTTCAAACCACCTCCCCTGACTGATTTCTGTCATCTGATTGGCAACAAAAATACATAGGGCGAACATCCCCAAAGTTGATACCGCATTACTGGCTGTAATGAGTCGGGTCTTCTTTGGATATTCAAAGGGTGCCGTGTTAATGTTAGCATCGAGTTGCTGTTCATTGGTTTCCTGCGCCACTGTTTCAGCCAGTTGATTACGTTTAATCAGGTATTTGGCAACCGGACCACCCACAAGTCCGCCAATAATCAAACCAAAAGTAGCACTTGCCATACCGAGGACAATCGCCCCCTGAATGCCATGTTGAGTTTCCAGAACTTCACCCCAAGCACCGGCAGTACCATGTCCACCCGTTAAAGTAATCGAGCCGACAATTAGTCCGATTAATGGATCAAGTCCTGGTGCTGTCGCTAAACTCATACCAACCGCATTTTGTACGACTACAAATAGAATGACACAGACCAGAAAGATCAAGAGTGATTTTCCGCCTTCTTTGAGCTTTAAAAAGTCTGCACTTAAACCAACGGAGGTGAAGAACATCAGCATCAGGATGGTTTGAATCTCTGAATTAAATGTGGCACTGATATTAAAAAATTTATAGAGAATAAAAGCTGTAATCGCTGCGACTAAACCGCCGATCACGGGTTCAGGTAAATTATAATTTCTAAAGAAGCCAATTTTACTAACCAGATACCGCCCAATAAAAAGAAAAAATACTGCAATCACCAAGGTGCCAAAGGCATCGATCTCATAATTCATAACATTCCCTATTGGCTTTATTTTTATACAGTTTTAGGAAAACAGTATGAAAAATCAATTTTAGAAATGTTATGCAAGTTACTGTTTCTAGTAATTGTTTAATTTATAACCTGAATGGATTCAATTAATGCGGTGCAATATCATAGACCCAGTTGCGCGCTTGCTGGTCTGTGATACTTTCACAGACATAATAATCGTGATCCCAAGCATCTTGATGGAAGATTTCTTTTTTATGGTAAGTCACCTGTTTACCATTTTCGACACAGATAAAACTGTCGCCTTGGTCTTTCACTTGGGTTGCGTTTAGGAAGCCACCGATACAGAGAAAGCGGGATTATTTGGGCATGTATCTACATCAATAATTGAAGATATTAATATTATAATTTAATTCTTAACATGATAAACGTTTAAAAGAGAATCATTTGGCACTTCCATTTTTATATAAACCCCATTCTTTAAGAAGCCTATTAATGTATTTTTACCTCCGCCCCTAAAAAGAATATCAACATTATTAATTCTAGTATAATTTATTTTATTTCCCCCCATAC
>NZ_PQLP01000021.1:0-46416 GCF_002918965.1 Acinetobacter sp. ACNIH3
ATTTTCGAGATTAAAACATTTCCGAGCGATTGCAACCCGATTTGATAAGCTTGCACGAAATTACCAGTCTATGATTTACATTGCTTGCATGTTTATTTGGTGTAAAGCCAAATGAGGACACGCCCTAGGCAATAACTGTATTACTAAGATTTACTAATTTTAAAAAGCATTCCCACAGGGGACTGATGTATTTCCTTGTTTTGTTGAATCAAATTTTGAAATCTGTGAGGTATTTCTTTTAGCTTAGGTGCATCAAGAAATTGATTTGCCACTAATGCAGCCACTCCCCATGCAGGTGTACCAGTCAAAGCAGCACTAATTTCAATCCCGCCCATTACAATCCAAGAACCAATATCATGTCCAGCAAATTTCCAATTTTTAGCTTTTAACTCATCCAGTTTTTTTCTATGATTTTCAAAACTGTTTTCAATATTTTCTAAAATTTGATCCCTTGTTCTAAAAGAATTCGTGGGGTTAGTATGAACTAACTCTTGAATATTGTTACCCAAAATATTTCTAATTTCTTCAAGTGCTCCTTGTTTTCTAAGTTCCAATAAAGATTCCGAAGGAATATTACCGAGCCAAGGCAAATCTGTTTGAGATAAATCTGTTAAGCCTTTAAGAATATGAAGATCTCCCGAATGATAGTATTCTTGAGCTTGACCAGCATCATACTCCAACTTCCAATTTAAGAACCTCCAAGATGTTTCCACATCCATGATAGGGGTTCCTGATAATTGTCTTGCTTTAAGCAAAAGCTCATTACTTACACTCATTCTTCCAAGAGCTTGATTGAAAATTAATAACCCTGGCTCTCCTCTACCAATTGCTTTCATTTCATCAGAACCTAATGCCCTGTTAAATTGTGTATGCAATGGTTCTTTCCATTCACTATCAAATAGCACTCTATTTGGATCTTTGATTTCCTTAATTGTATTTTCAACAGTATCCAAACTTATGCAGAACTCTGTAAACTCCTCAATACTCTCAAACTTTCTACCGAATATTTTTTCTGCATGTATTAGTGCATCAAGATTAGCTATATGATTAAGAAAGTCTCTACCATTATCTTCCAAATTAGGCATGTCAGGTAAGATAACTACAATCGGCTTACCATTCTCAACACATGCTAAATCCCTGTATTTTAGAATATTCATAGCATGTTTTATTAAGTAATAAACTTTTCTATCATCAGGATAATGTTCAAAAACAATTTTTGATCGTACAAAAGGATCAGGTAGCACAATAGTATCTGAATAAATCCCACATTTTGATGCTATATTTTCATCATGAGCAGGAAATAAATCTCCAC
The DNA here is from genome assembly GCF_002918965.1 of Acinetobacter sp. ACNIH3. Taxonomy (NCBI): domain Bacteria; kingdom Pseudomonadati; phylum Pseudomonadota; class Gammaproteobacteria; order Moraxellales; family Moraxellaceae; genus Acinetobacter; species Acinetobacter sp. ACNIH3. Next base: position 1,313 of record NZ_PQLP01000021.1, read on the forward strand.
CATACACCCCTGTTATTTGTTCATGACTATCTTCCATATGCCAATAAGCAATATCGCCTAAATTCCTCCAAAATTCATAAATAGCTTCAAGAAAATCGGGAAATTGCTTAATAATTGAATTTACGAAGCTTGGTTTACTGGATAAGAATTCGGCAATATGACCTGGTGTTACATTTGCTTTTAACATCTGCTGATAAAAATGATCAAAATTAGTAAAAATAAAGTCGAAATATAAATTTTGTATTTCAAATAAAGAATATTTCTTTTTTAACTTATCTCTTGTATCTAATTGTTCCACTACCAATGCCATTGATCTAATACTGGCATCTACCGATTCCAGTATGATTTCTCCTTTATCATCATATCTAATATTACTCAGACTTTTTGTTATGGAGTCTCTTAGATGTTCTGCGACGTGAATTTTTCCAGCTTCAAGATTTTTTTGTAGAATTTTCAACCTTTCTTTAAGCCTAGTTCTATATTCTTCCTGTTCTGGAATACCCATCATTAAGGTGCTCTTTTTAATGTAAATTATTTATATAGATAGAGGTGAAATAGATGATTTCAATAAGTTAAATATACTTTTTATTGTTTACTATAGGCTTACGTTGCATAAACGCCAAAAACAACAAAGCCCTGACAATGTCAGGGCTCAGTGCTTGTAATTTGGCGGAAGCGGTGAGATTCGAACTCACGGAGGGGTATAAGCCCTCGTCGGTTTTCAAGACCGGTGCATTAAACCGCTCTGCCACGCTTCCATGTGCGCCATCATACGGAGCTTTTCCTCACCTGACAAGTGAAAATTACAGTGAATGCAATCAACTGCATATAGTTTCATCAAATCCTTACAATCTGGCTGCCAGTTCAGCACCTTCACGAATCGCACGTTTGGCATCCAGCTCTGCCGCCAGTTTGGCACCGCCAATAATATGATACTTGGCTATAGTTTTTTGACCTTCAACAGGCATGATTTCTTTCACTGATTCCTGACCGGCACATACCACAATCGTATCTACGCGTAGCAATTGGTCATGTCCGTCCACTTCAATCCATAAGCCTTCATCAGTAACCGACTTATACTGCACCCCACGCAGCATACGTACACCATGTTTTTTCAATTGTGCGCGATGTACCCAGCCTGTGGTTTTCCCTAGACCAGCACCAAGTGGTGTGGTTTTACGTTGGAGCAGATAAATTTCCCGGACTGGTGCTTCAACCTCCGCAGGCTGCATCCCCCCTTCCGTTACATAATTTGGATTTGGATCTACTCCCCATTCACGCTTCCATTCCTCTACAGGCATTGGCTGGGGTTGCAATGGCGGTTTTAGCAAAAATTCAGATACATCAAAACCAATCCCTCCTGCACCAATCACGGCAACTCGATCTCCGACAGATGCTCCATTCAACACTTCGGTATAGGACAAGACCTGTGGCGCATCACTACCCGCGATCTTTAAGGCGCGTGGTACAACACCAGTCGCTACAATCACCTCATCAAAACCTTCACGTTCCAGCTGTTCACGATTGACCCTGGTATTCAGACGTAATTCAACCCCTGTCTTTTCTATTTGAACCTTGAAATAACGAATGGTTTCATGAAATTCTTCTTTACCTGGCACTACTTTGGCCAGGTTGAACTGGCCACCAACATCGTTCGTCGCTTCAAACAGGGTCACCTCGTGACCACGTCCGGCAGCCACCGTTGCCGCTGACATACCTGCAACGCCACCACCCACAACTGCAATCCGTTTCGGTTTTTTGGTTTTGACATAAACCAGTTCAGTTTCATATCCAGCACGCGGATTCACTAAACAGGTAGCACGCTGGTTTTTAAACGTATGGTCGAGACAAGCCTGGTTGCAGGCGATACAGGTATTGATCTCATCAACACGGTTGGTCGCTGTTTTATTCACCCAGAAAGCATCTGCCAGTAAAGGACGTGCCATTTGCACCATGTCCGCCTGCCCTGATGCCAGGATTTCTTCAGCAGTATCTGGCATATTGATACGATTCGATGCAATCACCGGAACAGTAACATTTTTCTTTACTTCTGCAGTGTACTCGACGAAAGCAGCTCGTGGCACAGACGTAACAATGGTTGGAATACGTGCTTCATGCCAGCCGATCCCGGTATTAAGTAAAGTAATTCCGGTCTTCTCTAATGCTTTAGCGACGGTAATGACTTCCTGCATGGTATTGCCATCATGCACCAGATCCAGTAAAGACAGACGGAAGCAGATAATAAATTTTTCACCAATCTCGGCCCGAATCGCTTTGACAATTTCCACCGCAAAACGCATCCGGTTTTCGATCGAACCACCCCAGCGATCATTACGCTGATTAACATGACGACTCAGGAACTGGTTAATCAGGTAACCTTCTGAACCCATGATTTCCACACCATCATAGCCGGCTTTTTTTGCCAGACTGGCAGTTTTTACATAGTCCTGAATAGTATCCAGAATCTGTTTTTCTGAAAGCTGGCGTGGTTTAAAAGGAGAAATCGGTGACTTGATTGGACTCGCTGAAACCACAAAAGGTTGGTAGCCATAACGGCCGGCATGCAGGATCTGCAACAGGATTTTGGCACCATGCTTATGCACGGCATGGGTTACCAGTCGATGCGGAGCAATATCTCCCAAGGTATTCATGGTTCCACCTGCAGGCAGTAACCAGCCCTGACGGTTTGGAGAAATACCACCCGTGATGAGCAGCCCTACCCCACCTTTGGCACGCTCGCCAAAATAAGCTGCCAGTTTGGGATAATTATAGAAACGATCCTCCAGCCCGGTATGCATTGAACCCATCACCACCCGGTTTTTAATCGTGGTAAATCCCAGATGAAGCGGTTTTAAAATATTCGCATAACGAGTCGTTGTCATGGCTATTCCCTTTGATGATGGCTTTGCAACTTGTTGCATATTACTCTAGCGTGTTTTTTATTTTTGTTTATGGCATTTTTACAAAATTATTGCTTTCTCAGGTCAACTCAGGCCTCCCACTGTTTCGCCGAGCTTTTCCATAATGCAATTGCCCCCAGTACTGTTCCTACAGGAAAACTCAACAGCATCAGCACCGCCATAATTCGGGAAAGTGTACGTCCCTCGCCCTGACCTTTCTTAACTTTCAGAGCTGCCTGAATATTGAAATAGATCAATACCAGCATTAATAGAATGACAAATCCCAAGCTGATGGTTGAAGCGGTTCTTTGCTGAGATTCAAGATAAAGAAATACTGCGCCACTAAAGATCAACAGGCCGGCATAAATGCCATGCAATACAGACAAAGTCTGATTACGCTCATGCAGTCGTGGCAGCTGTGGCGGGGTGATACTTGAATTCATAAGAGATTCCTAAAAAATTGTTATTGTTAGTTTTATCGTATCAGGACCAGATCATGATCTCTACCTGGCATATTAAAACCCAAGACTGGATCTAAATCAGTAGTTTTTCGATCTATGGCAACATCCGTACAACCTGTATTTTTCCAATGTTTTATAGATAAAAAAATGCAGTGCGAGCACTGCATGAGGTAGGCCAGATCATATTGTTATTGTTGTTATTCCCAGTTTTCCTGCTTATTTCCAGTATTTCAGCTTTGAGCTATGCCCAATACCGACATTAAAACTATTGGTCGGGTCCAGCTTCTGGTAATGGTTTTTTAATGCCGGTTTGGCAATGTAGAGATGTCCTACATTATGTTCAGCTGGATATTCCGCACCACGATCATCCAGCAGCTTCCACATGGCATGTTCCATTTTCAGCGGATTAACCCCTTTTTTCACGATATAATCCTGATGAAATACATGGCACAGGAAGTGACCATAATAAAGTTTATGTAAGATCTGCTCTTCCATCTCCTGTGGCAGAGTTTCTACCCATTGGCGGTCATTCCGACGCAGCGCAATATCCAGCGCCACAATATCTTCCACTTCACTTAAATGGGTATCACGGTAACGAATTGCTGCACCTGCTACGGCAAAACGGTGCAGGAAGGCCTTGCGACCTTCTTCTTCAGTACACAGGAAATAATTCCCGGTCGGATGGGCCTTAAAGTAGCCTTCAAAGAATGCCTGTACCTGTACCACATCCTGATTTTCAATTCTGAGAATCAGATGATGCTCATACAGATCACGGTATTCGTTCATGCGTTTTGGCAAATGTGATGGCAGCATTTTACTGATCATTTGCAGAATTTTGTCGCTTAAACCACGTAGCCCCATTTTCTGCAATATCCCATCAACCTTGTCTTTCATGGCAAATGCGGCAGGCACTTTGGCAGTACCAAATTTTTCAATGAACATAAAAGTGTCTTTGCCGTATTCCGCACCGATGTCATAAGCCACACGGTGAATATATTCTCCAGCAATCGGCAGACGCGGCAGATCTTTGAGCAAAAAACGACGGATTTCCGTCAGGTCATCATGCGAGTTAGTGCCGACATAGAACACTTGGCTTGGGATTTTTTCAAAAGTATCCAGACGTACTGCAAAAACACACACCTTGCCCGCAGAACCAGAGACTTCAAACAGACGGCTTGGATCTGCATTGAAACGTGCCGGAGTATCAGCATCAACCTGGCGCACATCCTGACTATAACGATGATCGGAAGCACAGCGATGTTCCTGCTGCTGGATATCCTGCTCATTATATTGTTTCTGCTCCAGATTTTTCAGAATCTCTTCCGGACTATGACCCAGATGGATACCGAGATGATTCACCAGCTCCAGTTCGCCATGTTCATTGACACGCGCATACAATGCCAGTTCAGTATAGGCCGGCCCACGGCGAACCAAGGCTCCACCGGAGTTATTGCATACGCCACCCAGCACCGAAGCACCGATACAGGATGAACCAATCACCGAATGCGGTTCACGGTTAAATGGCACTAGCTGTTTTTCCAGTGCATCCAGTGTTGCACCCGGCAAACAGACAACCTGTTTGCCCTCCTGGATCACCTGAATGCCTGCCAGACGGCGAGTACTCATCACAATCACCGGACGGTCATATTCACCAAACGGTGTTGAACCACCCGTCAGACCGGTATTGGCAGCCTGCATAATCACGATACAGTCGGCTGCAACAGCAATTTGCAGGACTTGCCATTGTTCCAGCAATGAACCCGGAGTGACGACCGCAAACACCTCACCTGAACCATAGCGTCGGCCCTGTCGATACAGACGCGTATCATTATCGTCGGTCAACACATGTTGCTGGCCGACCACAGCAACCAGTTTGTTTAAGGTCGCAGTAGCGTCAAATGAGTTTTGCATAGTGGAGCCCCGTTTCATTTTTATGGCTATCTTTTTATAAAGTCAGCCATCAGCATGTTTTGGATTTTTAATCTTGAATAGATGAAATAGCAGCAATTCTGTTGTTCCGCATTGCTCTAGGATGACGATCATGTTGAGTCGTCATCCTGATTGGTTTTATTGTGAAATTTCGCGATCCAGCTTGACCAGACAATCCTGTGTAATGTCAGCAATGGTCTTGGCCCCTGTTAAGGTCATGGCAACACGCATTTCCTTGTCGATCAGATCAAGAAGGTTGCTGACACCTGCACCGCCTGCAGCACCCAATGCATAAACGAAGGCCCGACCGAGCATACAGGTGTCCGCACCCATTGCCAGCATACGCACCACATCCAGACCATTACGGATACCAGAGTCGACCAGGATTTTCAGTTCACCTTTTACCGCATCAGCAATTGGTGGCAAGGCACGTGTGGTAGATAACACACCATCTAGCTGACGACCACCATGGTTGGATACTACGATGCCATCCGCACCGAAACGCACAGCATCTTTAGCATCTTCAGGATCCAGAATCCCTTTGATCACCATTGGACCATCCCAATAGTCACGGATCCATTCCAGATCTTTCCAGGAAATAGAAGGATCAAAGTTGGCACCCAACCAGCCGATATAATCTTCAAGACCTGTCGGTTTACCAAGGTATTTCGAGATATTACCCAAGTCGTGTGGACGGCCCATCAAGCCGACATTCCAAGCCCAGTGTGGATGCATGCAAGATTGCATATAACGGCGCATCGCTGCATTTGGTCCACTCATGCCAGAATGTGCATCACGGTAACGTGCACCCGGCACTGGCATATCCACGGTAAAGACCAGCGTTGAACAACCCGCAGCTTTGGCACGTTCCAAGGCATTTTTCATAAAACCGCGGTCACGCAGGACATAGAGCTGGAACCACATTGGGCGCTGGATCGCCGGTGCCACTTCTTCGATTGGACACACAGACACTGTAGAGAGCGTAAATGGAATACCTTTTTGGTCTGCCGCAACGGCTGCCTGCACTTCCCCACGACGTGCATACATACCGGTCAAGCCTACAGGTGACAAGGCCACCGGCATCGACAGGGTTTCATCAAATAATTTAGTTTCCAGATTTAGCGCTGACATGTCATTCAGGACACGTTGACGCAGCGCTACTTTTGATAAATCTTCTACATTGCGCTTCAGCGTGTATTCTGCATAAGCACCACCATCAATATAATGAAACAGGAATGGTGGAAGACGACGTCGTGCGGCTTCACGGTAATCATTTGCAGAAGAGATAATCATAATTTAGATCCTGTTTAATCGGCTCATACGCTGCTGACGGGCTTCATCCTCATCAATCGTGCGTACTTGCTGAATGACAAACTCAATGTGTCCACAAACTGCCTGACGTGCAGCTTCTGGATCTTGACGCTCAATTGCGGCCATCACCTTAAAGTGCTGGTCCTGCAACTGATCAAAACGGTGGGCCTCGGAATAGACCTTGCGTCGTCCGAGTACCACATTAAATTGCAGCAGGTCGAACAGACTGCGCATCAACTGGATCAGCACCACATTATGCGATGCTTCGGCAATGGCAAGATGAAAACGGGCATCTGCGCGGGCTGCTTCATCGTCATCACCCAACAGCTGATAATGTGCAATCTGGTCATAACACTGTCTGATTTTTTTTATATCATCGGGTGTGGCGCGCTGTGCCGCATACCAGGCTGTACCGCCTTCCAGAATCAGACGAGACTCCTGAACATCAAAACGGTATTCAGGATCGACATCCATCAGGTCACTTAAAGGCTGCACAATATGATGCTGTGACCAGTGATTCGGCAGTTCTTGCAAATAAGTACCGGCACCAACACGGCTCACCAGCATGCCCTGGCTAACCAGATGTTGCAGCGCTTCTCGCAACGAAGAGCGCGACACACCTAACTGTTCACATAATTTACGTTCTGCGGGCAAACGGTCCCCGACCTGCATATGATTTTTTTCAATCAGATTACGCAGACTTTGTACGACTTTATCAGAGACTTTCATTGCATCGCCCTCAGTATGGTGTTATGGAATCATCCATGGGAACACATAAGCTTGTAAGGTGATAATGATACCGATCATCACCGTGAAGGTGATACTGTGTTTTACGGTAAAGCGGAATAAATCCGATTCTTTACCGACAAGACCTACTGCGGCACAGGCAATTGCAATCGATTGTGGTGAAATCATTTTACCGGTTACACCACCGCTGGTATTCGCAGCCACCAGTAATACTTCAGGTACACCGATCTGCTGGGCCGTAGTTGCCTGTAGAGCCGAGAACAATGCGTTTGCTGAAGTATCAGACCCTGTCAGGAATACACCAACCCAACCCAGGAATGGTGAGAAGAACGTAAACGCTTGTCCGGTATGTGCCAGGGCTAATGCCAAGGTTGCTGACAAACCGGAATAATTGGCAATGAAAGCAAATGCCAATACCATACCAATTGAGTAAATCGGTGTTTTCAGCTCATTTACCGTTTCAGCAAAGGTCGCTACTGCGTCTTTCGGTTTCATTTTCAGGTAAATGATGGTGATGATTGCAGCGATCATGATCGCTGTACCCGTCGCTGACAACCAGTCAAATTTATAGATCGCGTCGTAGTCTTTCGCTTCAGCGACCACCGGCGGCAACTTTTGAATCATTTGATGCAGGAAAGGCACTTTAATGGAAATTACTAAATCACTTAAAGCCCCATCTTTGGCAAACAGATCTTTAAATGGTTTGATGCTCCATAAAGTTACCATGGCAGTCAGTACCGCAAATGGCGACCACGCTTTAATAATTTGACCGATGCTATATTTTTGCTGGCTTGCCAAAGCAATGTTGCTATCGACTTGTTGTTCATTATCAAAACGGAAAATATGTTTTGGCTGCCAGAACTTGAGTAATACCGTTAAGCTCACCAAAGATGCAATCGCTGCAGTGATATCGGGTAATTCAGGACCCACATAGTTAGCAGTCAGGAACTGCGCCAGGGCAAAAGAACCACCACCGACTAAAATTGCAGGCCAGGTTTCTTTCACACCACGCCAGCCATCCATGATTGCCATAATCCACACCAGTACAATGGGTACCATGATTGGCAATTGACGTCCTACCATCTGGCTGATTTCCATGGTGTCTACGCCTGATACCTGACCAGCGACAATAATCGGAATCCCCATCGCACCAAAAGCCACAGGTGCAGTATTCACAATCAGACATAAACCCGCAGCATACAGCGGTTTAAATCCAAGACCTACTAATAATGCAGCAGTAATCGCAACCGGTGCGCCAAAGCCTGCAGCACCTTCCAAGAAAGTACCAAAAGCGAAGCCGACCAATAACATTTGTAAACGCTGGTCTTCGGTTAATGACAGGATCGATGAGCGAATAATGTCAAATTGACCGGTCTTCACTGAAATCTTGTAAAGGAATACGGCGCCAATAATAATCCAGGCAATCGGCCACAAGCCGTAGAAGAACCCATAGACCATGGAAGCCAATGCCATAGTGACTGGCATTTTGTAGAGGAACATTGACACCAGAAATGCCAAAGCCACAGTAATCGTTCCTGCTACATTGCCCTTCATTCTGAAAACAGCAAGAGCAAGGAAAAAGAATACGATTGGAATAAGGGCGATCGCGCTGGAAATCCAGATATTTCCGATTGGATCGTAAATTTGTTGCCACTGTTGAAGCATTCTCTACTCCTTGAAATGCTTGTTTATTATTTCATTACAGGACATGTCCAAAAGATTATTGGTATGACCAATTTAACATTAAACAGACCAATCTCGGTCTTTTATCCAGCCAAAGTTAATGAAATATTTAAAATACCGCAACAGTTAAATCATTAAAATATAATTGGTATGACCAATTTTTTATATTAAAAGATGGAATTCAATATGAGCGAAAGCTAAGCAACATCCGGTATTTAACAGGTTGAAAGGAGCAAAAGTTGAGATAAAATGAAGCCTATAGAACTTTAGTCTTAGTCCGCTTTAAAACCCTGGATTTGGCTAATTCAAGGCCATTTGTGATGGCTCTCTTTGCATTAGATTGTTTATTTTTTTGTCTATTTTTTAAATTTTGCATTTTTTTTGCGAAAACTTGCCATTTGAAAGGTGTTACAATATCTGCATTCAAAATTCTCCTTGGCCACCAATATAAGTGGTGCCTATATTATTCTATCGTTAGGATTAACAATGTCTGATAATGCAACTATCTTACAGAATGTACCTGTAGGCAAAAAAGTTGGTATTGCCTTTTCTGGTGGTCTAGATACTTCAGCAGCCCTATTGTGGATGAAACAAAAAGGCGCAGAACCTTATGCATATACTGCAAACCTGGGTCAGCCTGATGAAGATGATTACGATGCCATTCCAAAGAAAGCTGAAGCCTATGGCGCAGTAAAAGCACGTTTAATTGACTGCCGTTTACAGCTTGCATTAGAAGGTATTGCTGCAATTCAATGTGGCGCGTTCCACATCTCAACTGGTGGTGTTCCTTACTTCAACACAACGCCACTAGGCCGTGCAGTAACAGGGACAATGCTTGTTACCGCAATGAAAGAAGATGACGTGAACATCTGGGGCGATGGCTCAACCTATAAAGGTAACGACATCGAGCGTTTCTACCGTTATGGTTTGTTGACTAACCCAAATCTTAAAATCTATAAGCCTTGGTTAGACCAGACGTTTATTGACGAGCTTGGTGGCCGTGCTGAAATGTCTCAGTTCCTGATCGACAACGGCTTTGACTACAAAATGTCAAAAGAGAAAGCTTACTCAACTGACTCAAACATGTTAGGTGCAACTCACGAAGCCAAAGATCTTGAATACCTGAATGCAGGCATCAAAATCGTTGACCCAATCATGGGTGTTGCGTTCTGGAAAGAAGAAGTTGAAATCAAACCTGAAGAAGTGTCGATCACTTTTGAAGAAGGCTTCCCAGTTGCAATCAACGGTCAACGTATCGAAGATCCTGTTGAGTTCATTCTTGAAGCGAACCGTATCGGTGGCCGTCATGGTCTAGGTATGTCGGATCAGATTGAAAACCGTATCATTGAAGCGAAATCTCGTGGTATTTACGAAGCTCCGGGTATGGCGCTGCTTCACATTGCTTATGAACGTCTGGTGACGGGTATTCATAACGAAGACACCATTGAACAATACCGTATCAACGGTCTTCGTTTGGGTCGTCTTCTTTACCAAGGTCGCTGGTTCGATTCTCAAGCGCTTATGCTTCGCGAAACTGCTCAGCGTTGGGTTGCGAAAGCGGTTACAGGTACTGTAACTTTAGAACTACGTCGTGGTAATGACTACACGATTATGAACACTGAATCTGAAAACCTGACATACGAAGCTGAACGCTTAACGATGGAAAAAGGTGATTCAATGTTCTCGCCAATGGATCGTATCGGTCAGTTAACTATGCGTAACCTGGACATTACGGATACGCGTGCAAAACTGGGTATCTACACAGGTGCGGGTTTACTTGCAGTAGGTACCGGTTCAGCTGTTCCACAATTAAAAGACAAAAACTAAGTTTTAGTTGTGTCAAAAAAACCGCGCAAATTGCGCGGTTTTTATTGTCTGTAATTCAGGAAAAATTTAACTGATATGCAGCGGTTTTGAATTTGCCGAAGCAATGCTCTGATAATAAATCTGATTGCGCCCCAGTTGCTTGGCACGATACAGTGCCTGATCTGCAATGCCAAGTAATTCATCTTTGGTTATGGCTTGCTCACCACGATAAACCGTAATGCCTAGACTTACCGTAATCTGCTTGGATACCAAAGATTTTTCATGTGGTATTTCCAGACGTTCAATTGCTTTAAAGATATTGGTAGATACTGCATAAGCCCCATGCGCATCAGTTTCTGGAAGCAGCACCACAAACTCCTCACCTCCATAACGTGCAACAAAGTCCATATGCCGGATCGCATTCTTGATAGTTTTGGCGATGGTCGAAATCACATTATCACCCTTTTGGTGTCCATAAAAATCGTTATAGTTCTTAAAGAAATCTACATCGATAAATAAAATAGCCAAAGAGCTTTCCTGACGCTGAGCGGTAGAAAAGTAAATTTCCAGCATTTCATCAAAGGTACGGCGATTCGAGATTTTGGTCAGCTCATCATGCTGGCTCAGATGTAACAGTTCGGTATTGTGAATCCGGTGAATCTGCTCACTGATCCGCGCCCGCATGGAATAAAGAAAAATCATCCGTTCACGTGCAAAAATCATATGACTAATAACAAAACCGAGCAGGCAACTTCCCAACAGAATTCGGCCAAATACCAAAAGATTAAAGTTAGCCCCAACCAGGGTCAGGCAAATAATCGTAGTTCCAGCTGCCAATACACCAGTGATCATCATCTGAATCGGCTTGACACCAGTAAGGATATAACCCAGCACATAAATAATGGTGACAATTGCCATGGATTGATGTTGCAAGGCTGCGGTCTGAATAGACATAGTCAGACATGAAGTTGAAACCAGTGCCCAGAATATCAAGACCAGTGAAGCAGGCTGAAAAAAAGGTTTTAAGCGTTCTAAACTTGAGAATAAATAGAAAACAAATAAACTAATTCCGCCATTAATAATACCTATTAAAGACAATACAAAATCATGTACAAAATATTGTTTATCGATGATCCAGTAATCGGTAGGAATAAGGATAAGGATGCCGATAAAATAGATTAATAATCCTGCCCAGACATACTGATCGGTGTGCTTACGGGCACGTTCCAGATTTTTGGTCCAGAATTCATCTTCAAGCGGTTGAGGAAAAACTCGGCTCAATTTCTGCCCAGCAATAAGCTCTTCGACTTTTTCCTTTTGATCCTGCAGTTTTGCTAAATTATACTTATATTCCATGGCAAGCATGTATGTAATTTTTTTAGTGTTTTTAAAATAACATACTTTTTTAAATTAATTCATAGTTAATGCATCTTTTGTCAGTATTTCACATTACCATTTTCGGTATAGATGCATTATCATTCATATTATTTCTCTGATTGAATTCGCCTTGAATACGATTACGATTCTCCAGCCAGATGACTGGCACGCTCACTTACGTGATGGTCTAGCACTTAAACGTACTGTTCCTGATCTAGCTCAACAATTTTCCCGCGCAATCTGTATGCCAAATCTGGTTCCACCAGTAAAAACCGTGGAAGAGGCAAACAGCTATCGTGAACGCATCATGGCGCATGTGCCGGAAGGCTGCAACTTTGACCCACGCATGGTGTTGTACTTCACCAATAATACTTCACCTGCCGAAGTTAAAAAAATCAAAGAATCTGAGTATGTGAATGCCATCAAGCTTTATCCTGCTGGTGCGACTACAAACTCGGATAGCGGTGTAAGCGATATTTCTAAAGTGTATGCAGTAATTGAGCAGCTTGAAGAACATCAGGTACCTTTATTGCTACATGGCGAAGTCACGCATAACCATGTCGACATTTTTGATCGTGAAAAACGTTTCCTGGACGAAGTACTTTCTCCATTATTAAAACAGTTCCCGAAGCTGAAGCTGGTGCTTGAACATATCACCACCAGTGAAGCGGCAAACTTTGTCCTGGAACAGGACCGTAATGTGGCTGCAACAATTACGCCACAACATTTACTGTTTAACCGTAATGACATGCTGGTTGGCGGGGTGAAACCGCATTTCTATTGCCTGCCGATTTTAAAGCGCCAGACGCATCAGCAAACTCTGCTGGAAGTCGCAACGAGTGGGAATCCAAAATTCTTCCTCGGAACTGACAGTGCGCCGCACTCAAAAAATGCCAAAGAAAATGCATGTGGTTGCGCAGGATGTTATAGTGCGCCCACTGCAATTGAACTTTATGCTCAGGCATTTGATCAGGTCGGCAAAATTGACCGTCTGGAAGGTTTTGCGAGCCACTTTGGTGCTGACTTCTATGGCCTTCCTCGCAATACCAATACCATTACTCTGGTAAAACAAGATCAAGTGATTCCTGAGAGTCTGGACTATTTGGATGGTGAACAGATTATTCCGTTATATGCGGGTAAAACCATTCAATGGAGAAAAGTGTGACAAATGAAACTCTCCCAGTCATTGGTCAACGTTTCCGTGGATTCCTGCCTGTTGTTGTCGATGTAGAGACAGCGGGCTTTAATGCACAAACTGATGCCTTGCTGGAAATCGCTGCCATTCCTATTATTTTTAATGAGAAAGGTGAATTTGTGCCGGGCCCTGCTCACCATGCACATATCAATCCATTTGAAGGGGCAAACCTTGACCGCCGTTCGCTGGACTTTATTGGGATCGATCCCTCTAATCCGATGCGTATTGCAATGGCCGAAGATGAGAAAACTGCGCTTAAACGTATTTTTAAATCTGTCAATGAAGTACGCCGCCAGCAAAACTGTACCCATGCCGTTCTGGTCGGTCATAACGCCCATTTCGATTTAGGCTTTGTACAGGCAGCTATTGCACGTACAGGAACCAAAAACCAGAACCCTTTTCATAGTTTTTCTGTCTTCGACACAGTGACTTTGAGCGCGGTGATGTTTGGTCAAACAGTACTGGCAAAATCCTGTATTCAGGCCGGTATCGAGTTTGATGGCAAAGAAGCCCATTCTGCGTTATACGACACGCAGAAGACAGCTGAACTGTTTTGCTATATTTTAAACAAACTCACCCCACACCTGCTTGACACTTTGGTGGCGGATCAATAAGATACCGCCATCTTCTAAACGTCCCTATCGTCTAGAGGCCTAGGACATCGCCCTTTCACGGCGGTAACCGGGGTTCGAATCCCCGTAGGGACGCCATCTATTTTCCTCTGTCTTTTTATTTCTATTATTCAGCTATTTAAGTCGATTAAATTCCGCACACATAAAAAACCTATTAATGCAAATAATTCTCATTATTATTGATTATCACACCAAAGTTAATGATAATCACTTTCATTATCTTTTACAGATTCAACCCTTCTCATGCGTTTTGCTTATTCAACACTTTCTATTGCAGTTCTAACAACATTATCAACCTCTAGCTTTGCAGAAGAATCAAATTATCAAGAATCCATCCTTAATGAAGCTACGGTTAAGTTCAACACGATTATTATTGAAGCTCAGCAAGAAAATGAATTTGGAAAAACCATTTATTCAAAAGAAGACTTAGAAAAAACGCCGAATAGCTCTAAAAATATCACTGACTTTCTAAAAGTAAATCCGAATGTGCAGTTTAGCAATGAACATATGGCAGCCAGCTCACAAGCTGATTTAAAACCGGCTGAAATTTCGATTCATGGTGCACAATCATTTAATAATAAATTTGTGGTCAATGGCGTCAGCAACAGCAATAACCTCGACCCTGCTGGTTCAGGAACAACCAACTACGGTGCAGTGTCTGGCGGTTCACAAGGTGTGGCAATCAACACCGATTTATTGTGTAATTTAGAAGTATTAGACAGCAACATTAATGCAAAACACGGTGGCTTCACCGGTGGTGTGGTTCAGGCAGAAACCTGTGCGCCTAAATCTGAAATTGGCAAAGTCCATGGTAGCATCACTTATGACTATACAGAAAGTGACTGGAACCACTACCACTTAAAAACCGATGCAGACAAAGGACTTTTTGAAGGTGCATCAACCCAGTCAAACCAAAAAGAGTATGTTCGCCAAGGTGTTAGTACCAATATTTTTGCTAAGCTTTCAGAGGTCTATGGCTTCGATTTCTATGCTTCACAACGTAAATCAGCAATTCCTGTTGAAAGTGGCTTACCTGCACCAAAACAAATTGATCAAGAAAAACGTAATACCAATGTCGGCGGAACCTTGTATGTCGATCCAAATGCAGACACCAGTATGAAATTCGGTTTCGCTTTAGGTGATTTGGAAGACAATACTTACGCAGACAAACGTCGTAACTCTCACAGCAGCACCAATAATCAATCAGCTTTGATTTTCGCGGAGATGCAACAAAAACAAGATTGGGGACAATTAACACACAAGCTCAATTACCAAAAAATTGACAATGCCCGTGAATCAACATCTGATCGTGGCATAAACTGGATGTATGCAGCAGGGAGCAAAGACTGGGCGAATACTGAAAAAGTATCGGAAGGTGCCATCTCTGCAGATATTGATTTAAAACAATCTTCTGTGAATTATGGATTAGATGCGGTATTTAATAACTTTAAATTTGCAGACACCGACCATCAAATCAGCGCCGGTTTTACCTATCATTATGATGATGTGCAATGGGAACGTAGCAAAGATTTTTCAACTTTCTATGGCGTAACATCAGGGAAAACCCAAAACTTGTTTGATCTTAAAGGTCAACAATGTCAAATCAATGATCCCCTCTGCGATGAAAATACCACGGTTGTATTCCTGAACAATAAAGTCCCTACGGTCTTTGATGGCCAATACTTTAAAAAGGGTAATGTATACAAAGCAGGTAGCTTTGCTGGTCAATATCATCAAGCAGCCTTGTATCTAGAAGATAATCTTCATTGGAACAACCTCAATGCCCGTCTAGGTGTGCGTGCTGATTATGATGAATCAAATAACAATCTTAACTTTGCACCACGTAGCAGCATTAGTTATCAGCCTTTTTCCAATAAATTATTAACCCTGACTTCAGGTTGGAACCGCTACTATAATGCCCCAACGTATATGACGGACTTGCGTCAACATCTGACCTCATTAGATTTTGACATCAGCCGTGCTGATCAAAATTCTGAATGGGTTGAAGAAGCAAAAGTTTCAGCCAATGATACACGCCGCAAGGATCTTAAAACCCCATTTGCAGATGAATTTGTCCTTGGGTTTAATAGCCAATTTAAAAACACCAATCTCAGCTTAAAATGGGTGAATCGTCAGTATGATGATGAAATCACCCGTAATAGAACTGATATTCCAAACCACTATTTTACTTATTCTTATGAGTTTGATAACAGCGGTTATGGCGAAAATGATACCGTAACGCTAGAACTTAATACGATTGAGCCACTTAAATTTAAAGGCACTCAACATGATTTAGGCTTAGCGGTCAATTACTCGGAAGTGTACCGTAGTGCACCAGATTATACGGAAAACTTTACCGAAGAAGATCTTCAGGAGCTGATTTCCTATGATGGCAAAATCATGCCTTATGGTGACCGCCCTGCATCAAACTATAACCAACCGATTACTGCACGTGTCATGTGGAATATTGGCTTTGATTCTCTTCCTTTAAAAATTTCCAACTTCTTTAGCTATAAAGACACCTATGAGCAAGTGCTAGAAGCGAGCTCTGCTGACAAAGTGGTGCATGATGGCGTTAAAATCGATACTTATACGCTACAAGATGTAAAACCTCGTTTTACATGGGATGTGCGCACTACCTATGATTGGAAAGTTTCAAAAGATTATTCAGCGATTTTTGGCTTAACGGTAAATAATATTACTAACCGCAATAATTTATATGTGAGTGGAAGCAAACTGTACTCTGAAATTGGCCGCCAATTTATCGCAGATATCACTTTTAAATTCTAACTCATGGACAAAGAGCACTCAGGTGCTCTTTTTAATTTGCTTAGGCTATAATTACTGCAATTTCATCTCTTGCATTTGTGTCATGTTAAAAAAGATCTTACTGGTTTTAATGATTTTAGCACCTTCCGCACTGTACCTCTATATCGTCAACCGTGAAGATAAAACCGAAGCACCTGCGGAACAAACGGTTCCAGCCAGTCAACCGGCCGAATCCCAAACACCTGACCATTAAATCCACACTGCTTAAACTCCTGTAAAGTGACGGGAATTTGAGGTTTTAATGTCGATTTCTGATGCTATAAACTGATGGATACGCTAGTTTAAAATCAGAAATCACGTTAATCCTTTGTTCTTGTTTAATGTTTAATCTGTTAATTCATTTTTAGCAAAAAGCCTTTTGACAAAGCTTAGCTTAGTCCTTAACATAGCTATCACCTCGCAACGTCCCTATCGTCTAGAGGCCTAGGACATCGCCCTTTCACGGCGGTAACCGGGGTTCGAATCCCCGTAGGGACGCCATTTATTGATCTCATACGATCAGCACTTATTCAGAATTACTATTATTTGATTGCAGATTTGTAGTTTTTGACTACAATAGCTCGCTTCATTCCTTTGAAGTATTTCGTATTTCCTATGCACTCATCTCCGAATGATGCTACGCATCAGGGCAATTCTGCGCCTTTAAAACGCGCTATGAGTACTCGACATCTGGTCATGATTTCGCTTGGTGGCGCAATCGGGACCGGCCTATTTTTAGGGTCGGGTGAAGTCATTGCACAAACGGGGCCTGTAGGTGCCATTCTTGCTTATCTCCTCGGCGGTATCATCGCTTACATGGTTATGCTATGTCTGGGTGAACTTGCCGTACATATGCCTGAATCTGGTTCATTTGGTGCTTATGCCAAACGTTATATTGGACCGGGCACAGGTTATACCATTACCTGGTTATACTGGCTGACCTGGTCAGTGACACTGGGAACCGAATTTACCGCTGCAGCTTTATTGATGCAGGAATGGTTCCCGGACAGTTCCATGTGGATGTGGACACTGGTCTTTGGTGCGCTTGTGTTTACACTGAATATGATTTCGACCCGCTGGTTTGCAGAATCCGAATTCTGGCTGGCCCTCATTAAAGTTGTCACTGTTATTGCCTTTATCCTGCTGGGATTATTGGCCATATTTGGTGTATTGGGTTATGCAGGTCAGGAAACTGCCCCGCTGTTTAGCAATCTGACAGCTCAGGGTTGGTTTCCTGAAGGCCTGTTCCCCATCTTCACAACAATGCTGATTGTCAACTTTGCCTTCTCAGGTACAGAACTGA
Source organism: Acinetobacter sp. ACNIH3 (assembly GCF_002918965.1). Taxonomy (NCBI): domain Bacteria; kingdom Pseudomonadati; phylum Pseudomonadota; class Gammaproteobacteria; order Moraxellales; family Moraxellaceae; genus Acinetobacter; species Acinetobacter sp. ACNIH3. The sequence continues at coordinate 19,465 of NZ_PQLP01000021.1, forward strand.
TTGGTGTAGCCGCTGGTGAAACCAAAGATCCTGCCAAAAACGTACCGAAAGCCATCAATACCGCAATTTTCCGTCTATTGATTTTCTTTGTAGGTACGATTGTCGTGGTGACATGTCTATTACCACATCAAGAAGCAGGTCTTGCGGCGGAAGGTGTAAGTAGTAGCCCATTTGTGACCGTATTCCAGCACATTGGTATTCCATATGCTGAAGACGTTATTCGCTTTGTAATTATCACTGCGCTGTTGTCTGCAGCAAACTCAGGTTTATTTGCTGCCTCCCGTATGATGTGGTCATTGTCTTATAGCAAACAATTACCAGCCATGTTCTCAAGAGTGAATGCTCGCGGTATTCCTTACATTGCGGTAATCGTGACTATGATTGGTGGTATGCCAGGTCTGTTGTCTGAACAGTTTGCGCCAGAAACCATTTTCACCAACCTGTTAGGTATTGCAGCCTTTACCATGGTGGTGGTCTGGATGAGTATCTGTCTGAGTATGTTCAACTTCCGCCGTGAATGGTACAAACAAGGGAAAACAGCTAAAGATCTTGCTTTCGCTGCACCGTTGTTCCCGATTGTGCCGATTCTGGGCTTCCTGTTCTGTCTGATCACCTGTATCAGTATGGTATTTGATCCAACAATGCGGATCAGCTTCTTTGGCTGTCTGGTATTTATTGGACTTTGCTATGCCAGCTATTATAAGTTTTATCACAATAAAGCTTAAATCTTAGCGCTAACAAAAGAGCAGCTCCGGCTGCTCTTTTGTTATCTATACTGAATATGTTTCAGGCAGCCACAGCGGTGTGTCGATGAAAATTATTTATATCCATGGGATGAACAAGCAGAATTTTAGTTCTGCTTCATTAAAGCAACGTTGGCTAAGTCTGCTTAAACATGGTCTGGAACAGTCGCATCGACAGGCCTGTTTTGCCTATATCAAACGTCATGTTCGTATCCCTTTTTATGGAGATTTACTGTTACGGCATCATTTACATAATGTATTGAACGCCAGTACCTTAATACCACAAGACTGGCCACATTTTCCCTTGCGCCAGCCACTTAAATCCCAACCGTCGCCGCCACATTTTCATCAGTATTTAGCTGAAACTTGCAAGATTCCCGAATTAAATATTGAGGATGCTCTGACTTTTAACCAGAAGCTGAAATTTATTACTAGCTTAAGCCGAAATACAGCCTTACGGGATTTTATGGTCTTGCTCAATTATTTTCCCCATCTGCATGATACGCTCATCAAAAAATTTCTGATTGAAACATATTCCTATCTGGCCAATGCCAGATTCATGCAGCAAGTTCATCAGCGTATTGGTCAGCGACTACATGACAATAAATCTTGTATCTTGATCGCACACTCCTTAGGTAGCGTGATTGCCTATCATTATCTGCTTTTACATCCGGAATTAAATGTGCAGCGCTTTATTACGCTGGGATCACCCATGGCCTTTCGTGTGATACAGGAACACTTGCCGCAACCGATGACCCGACCCGAGGCCATTCGTGGTGACTGGATCAATTTTTATTGTAGCGATGACTTTCTGACTGCCTTTCCCTTATCAGAACCACCCTTCCAGTTTCAGCCAGCGATTATTAATCAGAAAATTCGTACCTCCATCTATCATCCGCATGATATTGATGGTTATATCCAACATCCCGACGTCATCACAGCACTGCTGGAATTACTTTAGGATTTACTTAAACAGCGGGATTAAACTTTTACCGTTTTATTCCTATCTTTTTTCTATGTAGTAAAATCCTTGATCCGTATCTATCAATTTACTGCTTTTTCTACTTTTTTATAAATATACAACTGTCTGTTAATGGTTGTTTTATCAAAGTAATTTACACATGAACACCACAAAAAGTACAGCTTGGCTTGCCGCATTTTTCTCTATACTGTGAATATATAGATCGACCTCCGTGAGGTATCGATGAAAGTTATTTTTATTCATGGAATGAATCAGCAACATCATAGCGCTGCATCGATCCGTCAGCGCTGGCTACATATACTTCAAAAAGGCATTCGCAAACATCATCACGATGCCAGATTCAGTTATTTACGACGTCACATTCACATTCCATTTTATGGGGACTTGCTTTCTCGCTATAACGTCCGCAACATCCTCAATGCTGGCACCCTGATGCCACAACAATGGCCCAGCTTTCGGTTCCGTCAGCCTGCTCAACCTCAGCTTCCTGCACCAGTTCCACGCCCTGGCTGGCGCAAACCCGTGATTTCCGATCTTCCCCAGCTCAACCTGAATGACTCCATGAATTTCAAACAGAAATTCAAATTTATTACTACACTGAGCAAAAATGTTGCGCTGCGGGACTTTGTGTTATTACTCAATTATTTTCCCAGTCTGCATCGTAGCCTGCTTCAAAAATTTCTTATTGAAACCTATTTGTATCTCGACAATCCGGGTTTCATGAAAGAAGTTCATGAGCGGATCGCCCGGCAATTGAATGGTCGCAAACCTTGTATTGTAATTGCTCATTCTCTGGGTAGTGTGATTGCCTATAATCATCTTATTCAACATCCGGAACTCAATGTACAGCGTTTTATTACTTTAGGATCGCCATTAGCATTCCAGGTGATCCAGTCACATTTACCACAACCGATTGTACGACCTGCTGCAATTACGGGCGACTGGATAAATTTCTATTCAACTGATGATTTCCTCACCGCTTTGCCTCTTACCCAACCGCCATTTCAGTTTCAACCTGCAATTATTAACCACGGCATTCGTACACATATTCACCGCCCGCATGATATTACTGGTTATTTACTCCATCCGCTGGTGGTAGAAACAATTCTAGAATTGCTTAAAAATCCGGCTTAAACCATGTATTTTTCAAGTATTTTCTTAAGATTGTTTTAATTTTATGCACTCGGTTCAAAAAACTAGAAAAAGTGCAGAAATGCGTTTGACACCCCCCTTTTTTCACCCTATTATACGCCCACCTCTGAAACGTCCCTATCGTCTAGAGGCCTAGGACATCGCCCTTTCACGGCGGTAACCGGGGTTCGAATCCCCGTAGGGACGCCAATTTTCAGAAAGTAGTTTTATTAAGTCCCTATCGTCTAGAGGCCTAGGACATCGCCCTTTCACGGCGGTAACCGGGGTTCGAATCCCCGTAGGGACGCCATTACTTCAAATTGAAAGTAAAGGTTTTAAAATATCTTCTGTACTGTCCCTATCGTCTAGAGGCCTAGGACATCGCCCTTTCACGGCGGTAACCGGGGTTCGAATCCCCGTAGGGACGCCATATTCGAGATGATTATCTTAAAATGATCTTCTTATAAAAAAGCTCAGGCATTGTAACCTGGGCTTTTTTATTGCCTTCAATTTAATTTATTTTTACCATATATTCAAAATAATAAACCTCTAAAAATTTACGCACTTTTGCAAAGTCCTTGTATTTTCCGCCATAAAATCGAACAAAAACCAGACATCTGATCTTTCACATAAGGCTAAGGTAAGTTAGGAGCCAATATGCAAGGATAAGATTATGTTCACGAGTACGGAGTTTTGTTTAACTGCACCCCCATTTGAAAATCTTGTTCAAGAACCAACTAAAAGCTTCAAAGATTGGGTGGATTTTTTTCTGGATGAGCAGATCTCTAAAAAAACAAAAACAGATTCGGCAGAACAATACCTCAGTCAGTTAATCCAGCACATCGATCTAAGTTCCATGAGCTGGCTCGACCAACCCGAACATGCTGCTACGCATTTTTTAGAAGAACATCATAAAATTTGTGGCATATTTCAGGATTATCTCAGCCGTCGCAAACAAGGCGGACAACGTGAATACTTTGCTACGGTATCGCATGCATTTGAATTTCTCTACCGGGTTGCACCTACAAAAATGGTCGATGGCTCATGGTTATACTCTACTCTGGAACATGCGGATCAACCTGCGCTTAAAGACCTGATTCATATTTATCTGGAAGAGCTGGGGCTAGGTCACCCACAAGCCAACCATGTCACCATGTATCAGGATCTGCTAAATAACTATGAACTCACTGCCTATAGCGAACAACTCGACGACCGCTATTATGAACAGGCAGCTGTCCAGTTGGCTTTAGCTTATGCGCCAGCTGAATATTTACCGCTGGTGATTGGCTTTAATCTGGGCTATGAACAACTACCGCTACATTTATTGATTACCAATTATGAACTGGCTGAACTCGGTATCAATCCGCATTACTTTAATGTGCACATCACGATTGATAATGCGCATAATGGCCATGCGCAAAAATCCCTGCAAGCTTTCCTAGATCTATATCGTTCTGCAGAACACCCGGAGCGCTATCTGGAAATGGTCAAACAGGGTTACTTGCTGAATGACATAGGCAAAAGCTCTACCCAGATCGTGCGTGAGTTGGATCTCGATGCCCAGGTGTTGAAACTGTTTCAGCAGAAAGCTTTAATTGGTCAGTACATTCATAACCAGAAATGCCAGTTTAGCGGCAAGACCATCAATGAGTGGTTGTCACAACCTGAACAGATTCAGGATTTTCTACAGGTCATGATGGATAAAGGCTGGATCCAACGTGGACTGTCTGTAGAGCAAAGCCGTTTCTGGAAACTGATTGATGATCCAGATGGCAAGATGTTTGGCGTATTTAATGCCACAGAGAAACAGATAATTCGTGACTGGATTCAAGGGCCAGAACTGGCTCGACGGCTTTCTTCACATCAACTACGGACGCAAACACCGATAATCAGCCGGCAAGAGCAGCATAAGCTGGAAGAACTTCGCTTGCATCTAAAGCGTTGTGACAATAATGAAGAAAAACTGGAGATTCTCACGCCTTATGTAGCACCACATTGTCATTATCAGCAGCTTGGACTTTGGGCGACACAACAGGTCTCTAAAATCCTGTTTCCTTTCCAGACCCAAGCGGTGCAATTCAGCTAAATCTGTTGCATTTAAAAAGGCACCTTATGGTGCCTTTTTATATGTAGATCAGGTTATGCAGATTTACGTGAATTAATCTGTCCTTTAATCACAGCAGTGACATTGCCTTTTAGATAATGCAGGAAAACTTTTAATGGTGACAGTTTGGGATTTGGCTGCTTACCTTGAGCAATCCGTTTAAACTGTGCGGCATACCAGATGATTTCCATGATTGCCATTTTATCAATCATTGGAATACCGGTTTTAATCTTCTCTACCGCATAGCGTACATCCTGCCCTGCCACGAGCTTCTGCCCCAGATCAGTTTCTACTGCAAACGGACGGGCAATACCAACAAAATCACAGGCACCACTCTCAAGTGCAGCATTCATACCAGCAGCAGTTCTAAAACCGCCAGTCACCATAATATGGCAGCTCACTTCCTGACGGATTTTTTCGGCAAAATCCAGGAAATAGGCTTCACGGGCAATCGTGGAAGCTTTACGTTTATCCGCTTTAACGCCTGCCATTGCTGGTGCTTCATAGCTACCGCCGGACACTTCAATCAGGTCAATGCCTACTGCATCAATAGCTTTAAAGACATAGATCACATCTTCTTCGGTGATACCACCACGCTGGAAATCAGCCGAATTCAGTTTAACGGAAATAATGAAATTTTCTGAAGTCGCAGCACGCACTGCCTTATAGATTTCTAATAAGAAACGGGTACGGTTTTCAATACTGCCACCCCACTGATCCTGACGTTTATTGGTCAATGGCGATAAGAACTGACTGATCAGATAGCCATGCGCACCATGAAGCTGTACGCCTTCAAATCCTGCTTTTTCACAAATTGCAGCAGAAGTTGCAAAACGCTGGATAATATCCAGAATTTCATCTTCGCGCAGTTCACGTGGGGTACCAAAACTGACAGCCAGTGCCGGACTAAATGGCACTGCCGATGGTGCTACAGTTTCCCGATTCAAACCTTTTGGACATTGACGCCCCGGATGTGACAACTGCACCAGTTGCACCATACCATGACGTTTGCCAACTTCTGCCCAAGCCTTAAGTTTGTTCAGGTCACGTTCTGTTTCAGCGACTACAACACCCGGTTCATTCTTGGCACGAAAATCCACCATGACATTACCAGTAATCGCACAACCTAGCCCGCCTTTAGCCCAGGCTTCGTAGAGTTTCAAATGTGAGTCATTCGGCTGACCAGCATCATTAGCGAGTGCCTCGCTCATAGCTCCCTTGATGATACGGTTTTTAAAGATGGTATTACGAATCTGAATTGAATCTGCCAGTTGTGTCATACTTTTTTCCTAAACATTATGCTTTTATTCTGTCGGTGTTATACCCTGTCAGCAAGAAATTGACAATAACCCATGTCAATTTCATTTAAAAAGATTTGTAGTTTTAATATTGGCTGGCTGCAATTAACTGGCGGGTATAGTCAGTTTGTGGGTGCAGGAATAATTGTTCAGTCTCCTGAACCTCCATAACTTGTGCATGATGCAGTACCAAAACCTGCTGGCAGAGTGCACGTACCACTTGTAAGTCATGACTGATAAACAGGTAGCTAATTCCTTCTTCCTGTTGGATACGACGTAACAGTTTCACAATTGCACGTTGTGTAGTACGGTCCAGCGCAGAAGTCGGCTCATCCAGAATTAAAAGTTTTGGCTCTAAAATCAATGCTCTTGCCAATGATACACGCTGACGCTGCCCCCCAGAAAGCTCATGCGGATAGCGGTCTTTAAAAGATGCGGGCAGCTCTACCCGCACTAAAGCTTCCTCGACACGACTACGGATTTGCTCCTCGGTCATCGCCTTCAAGCCCAACCCTTCACCAATGATCTGTTCAATAGTCATACGCGGATTCAGGCTGCTAAATGGATCCTGGAAGACGATCTGAAAATTACTACGTAATGGTCGTAAGGCTTTTTCAGACAATTGATTCAAATCCTGATTTTCCAAAAGGATTTGACCGTGGCTTTCAATCAATCGTGCTATGGCCAAAGCAAGTGAGCTTTTACCTGAACCACTTTCGCCCACCACTCCAATCGATTGTCCCTGCAGCATGCTTAAATCGAGCGGTTCGACAGCAGTGACATAGTCCTTAATGCGATTCAGTAAACCCTGTTTGATGGGAAATTTGACTTCTACCTGCTTAAGTTCGAGCAAGGTTTCAGTCTGAGCTAAAGGCAGTGCCTGACCAAAATCATGATTGAGCAAGTCTTGGGTATAAGTTGATTGGGGTGAATTAAAGATCTGTTGTACTCCACCTTGCTCTTCAACGCAGCCCTTGTTCATGACAATCACCTGATCAGCATAGCGTCTCACCAGATTCAGGTCATGACTGATCAGAATCATCGCCATCTGTCGACTCTGCTGTAAAGATTTCAGCAAATGTAAAATCTGGGCTTGCAAGGTGACATCGAGTGCTGTAGTTGGCTCATCTGCAATCAGGATATCTGGATCTAGTGCCAATGCCATGGCAATCATCACGCGCTGACGCTGGCCACCAGATAATTCATGCGGATAACGTCTTAGTTTGTCCTCAGGTTCAGGAATACCAACATCCTTCAGTAACTCCAGCACCCGTTCTCGTGCCTTGGCTTTAGACCAGCCCTGCAACAACAAGGTTTCGCCAATGATCTTTTCTACCCGATGCAAGGGATTGAGTGCCGTCATCGGCTCCTGAAAGATCATGGCAATTTTCTTGCCGCGAATCTGACGTAATTGGAGCTGAGAAAGCGTCAGTAAATTCTGACCATCTAATACCGCCCGGCCTTGTACCTTTAAATTTCTTGGCAACAAACCCAAGATTGCCAGAGTACTAATCGATTTACCTGAACCGCTTTCACCGACAATCGCCAAGGTCTGCCCGGCAGACAGTTCAAAACTTAGCTGTTGTACCAGCACCTGATCTAGACTGCTGATCTGCAGATTTTCGACCTGTAGAAGCGGTGTTGCGTTATTGACGTCTTGGATCGAATGCATCACGCGTCGCCTCCCCAATATAGATCAGTAAAGATAGAACTATGGCCAGCGTAAAGAAGCCGGATAAAGCCAGCCACGGCGCATTCAGATTGTTTTTGCCTTGTAGCAGCAATTCACCCAGTGAAGCCGCATCAGGTGGCAATCCATAACCAAGAAAATCCAGTGCTGTCAGTGCGGTAATATTAGCCGTCAGCATAAATGGTAGCTGTGACAGACTCGAACTCATGGCATTGGGTAAAATATGGCGGAAGATAATCGCGCGATCAGAAACACCAAGGCTACGCGCGGCACGCACATAGTCAAAATTACGTGCCCGTAAAAATTCAGCCCGTACCAGACCAACCAGGGTAGTCCAGCCGAACAGCAGCATGATCAGGAATAGCCAGTACACGTTTGGGGTAAACATGCTGACCAGAATCATCACCATAAACAGCATCGGCAAGCCGCCCCAGACTTCCAGAACGCGTTGCCCTGCCAAATCAATCCAGCCACCATAGTAGCCCTGAATCGCACCGATTATAATGCCGATCACGGCAGATGCGATGGTCAGTGCAAAGCCGAACAGCAATGATATTCGTAGACCGTAAAGGATTCGTGCCAACACATCACGACCTTGGTCATCAGTCCCTAGCCAGTTTTGTGGCGTGGGTTCAGACGGCACAGGCACTGCCAGTTCCAGGTTTGGCGTCTGGTAGGAATATTCAATCAGTGGCCACAATGCCCAGCCCTTGGCATTGATTAACTGCTGGACGACGGGATCTTTATAATCTGCTTCAGTTTCAAACACACCACCAAATGTGGTTTCCGGATAAGTCTTAAATGCCGGCACATACAGTGAACTGTCATATCTCACCAGCAGCGGTTTATCGTTAGCAATCAGTTCTGAACCTAAAGATAAAATGAAAATAATGATAAAGATAATAAAGCAGCTGAAACCGAGTTTATTTTTCTTAAACCGCTGCAAGCGCGCTCGCATGATAGGTGACATTATTTGGCACCTCGCGAGTCAAAGTTAATCCGCGGGTCGATCACCTGATACATCACATCACTGATCAAACGCAGAATCAGCCCAAGCAAAGTAAAGATAAACAAGGTCCCAAAAATCACTGGATAATCACGCTGTACAATCGCTTCAAAGCCAAGCAGACCTAATCCATCTAAGTTAAAGATAATTTCAATAAACAGGTTACCGACAAAGAAGATCCCGACCAGTGCTTCTGGCAGACCCGCGATGACAATCAGCATGGCATTTCGGAAGACGTGTCCATATAGCACACGCGATTCATTTAAGCCCTTGGCACGTGCTGCCAGTACATACTGTTTGCTCAGCTCTTCCATAAAAGAATATTTGGTTAAGTAAGTCAGCCCAGCAAAACCGCCAATTACCATCGCCAGCAATGGCAAGGTCATATGCCAGAAGTAATCCTTAATTTTTCCGAACCAAGACAATTCAGCAAAGTTTTCCGATACCAACCCTTGCAATGGGAACCATTGGAAATAGGAACCACCCGCAAAAAATACGATGAGTAAAATGGCAAAGACAAAAGCCGGAATGGCATAACCCACGGCGAGCAGCATCGAAGTGGATTTATCAAACAGGCTGCCATGCTGACGCGCCTTCCGGATCCCGAGTGGAATCGAGACCAGATAAATCAGCAAAGTACTCCACAGTCCCAATGACAGAGAAACTGGTAATTTTTCCAACAATAATGTAGTTACAGGTTTATCTTTAAAGAAACTGATGCCGAAATCTAGCTGTACATAGCTTTTCAGCATTTCCCAAAAACGGATATGAGCGGGCTGATCAAAACCATATTGAGCCTTGATTTTTTCCACCATCTCGTCACTCAGGCCTTTGGCACCCTGATAGCTGCTTTTGGACTGTGCAGTTTCTGCACCTGTGGTTCCGCCCATGCCCTGAAAAGTTTCTGCCTGTTGAATGGCCTGTTCGACCGGTCCACCCGGCGCAATCTGAATGACAATGAAATTAATCAGCAGAATCAAAAATAAAGTCGGGATAATCAGCAAGAGCCGCTTAAGTATGTAGGTTCCCATTGTCAGTGATATTCCTTATTATTTTTGACGACGTAAATATTGGCTCACTTGTGCAGCTTTTTGTGGATTACTCCACCAGAAGTCGAATCCAACAGCAAGCTTTGGCTTGATCTTTGGCTGCTCATACATATTCCAGTAAGCATACCAGTTGCCGCCTTTCCCATAGGTCGGAATCTGATAATAACCAGCACGCAGCAGACGATCCAATACTTTGGTACGAATCACCAATTGCTGGCGATCCGGTGCCTGAATCACCTTGGTAATAGCATCATCAATCACAGCATTTTTGATACCCGCATAATTGTAATTACCCGGCTGATCTGCTGACGCACTACTCCAGAACTGTGCCTGCTCATTGCCCGGGTTGAGAGATTGTGGCAAGACATTGGTCGTCATATCAAAATCTTTACTGCGCATACGTTCAATGTACTGAGGTACATCGACATGACGGATATTCACCGTGATCCCCAGCCGTTTTAGGTTACGTATAAAAGGCATTAAAGTACGTTGCAAACCATCCTGATGAATTAGAAACTCAAGTCGAATCGGCTTAGCTTTTGGATCAGTCAGTTGCGCATTGTGATAACGGTAACCCGCCTTGAGTAACAATTCCCGCGCGACCAGTAAATTCTTGCGATTAAAGCCTGAAGCATCCGAAACTGGATATTTCCAGGCTTTCAGCACACCAGCACGCTGAATCGGATCTAACTTAGCCAGATAAGGCTTTAAAATCGCCAGTTCTTCAGCTGAAGGCATGCCCTTCGCTTCCAGCTCACTATTAGCAAAATAACTTTGTAAACGGTGGTATTGACCATAAAACAGTGCTTTGTTCTGCCACTCAAAATCATAGGCATAAGTTAAGGCCTGACGAAAGCGAATATCCTGCATTGGTGCACGACGGGTATTAAATACAAAGCTTTGTGTCGGAATCGGGTTTTCATGATTGAAGTTGTATTTCACCACCATCTTGTCCTTGATGGCTGAAAAATTGTATTCCGTTACCCATTTACGTGCGGTGTATTCCTGATGTACGGTATATTGACCAGACTTAAAGCCCTCAAAACCAACATCCATATTGCGGTAATAAACAAACTTCAGGCGATCAAAGTTATATTTACCCCGGTTAACAGGTAAATCCTTCGCCCAATAATTTGGATTGCGTTTATAGCTAATGCTGCGTCCCGCATCAATACTTTCAACCAGATAAGGTCCTGAACCCAAAATGGGCTGCATAGTGATACGAGTAAAGTCTTTGCCCTGCCAGTTCTTTTTGGAATAGATCGGCATCTGTGCCAGGATCAGCGGCATTTCCGAATTATTATTCGACTTGAAGCTCATCTTGACCTGGTACCTGGATAGTACCTCGGTTTTATCCAGATCTGACAGATACATCTGCAAGCCTGGATTACCCTTAGTTGTGTATGTATCAAAACTGAATTTTATATCTTCTGCAGTGACTGGCGTACCATCATTAAAACGTGCTTTGGGATTCAGATGATAAATCACATAGGCAGTTTTTTTTGGATCATAGGTGACTTTTTCAGCCAGCAAGGGATACATCACGCCCGGCTCATCCAGGGAACTGACCATGAGCGTATCAAACAGGTATTCCACGCCATCTGCTGCTGTACCTTTGCCATTCATGGCATTCAGGTTATCAAAGGTACCATTGGCAGACTGGCTGAGATATCCACCTTTGGGTGCTGCAGGATTGGCATAGGGTAAATGTGTCAGCCCGGCATATTTGGGCTGACTATGAATGGCGATATAAGGGGTGGTCTGCAGTGCAGCCCAAGCCCCCTGAGTAATGACCGAAATTCCACAGATATAAATCAGGCGCTTTGCAGCAGCAAACGGCATTCAGATACTCCCTGTATCATTTCGGCTTTAGAGATTTGGAACCTTGATCACATCCCCGATACGCAGTTGAGTATTCGGTTTCAGGTCATTCATTTCTGCCAGTGTACTACTATCCATGCCATAACGTGAGGCTAAACCGATCAGTGTGTCGCCACGCTTGATTTTATATTCCATAATACGTTTAGGGATTTGCAGACTTTGGCCCACACGCAAGCCTGCATTAGCACGCAGATTATTTAAACTGGCAAGTTCTGTGGTGGTAATTCCCAGACGACTGGCAATCGCGTTAAGTGATTCGCCTGACTTCACTGTATAGCTTTCTGTGGCCTTAGATGAAACAGTCGTGGTCACTGCTTTGATCTCATCTACCTTTTTAGTTTCTGGCAGCTCACCATCAATCTTCAGACGCTCTCCGACACGTAATGGACTCGATACAGACAAATCATTTAGCTCAGCCAGATATTTCAGTTGTAACTTGTACTCGCGTGCAATTGAACTGAGGGTTTCACCTGATTTCACTATGTGGGTGTCTGACTTCACACCTTTCACCGCCTGCTCAGTCACAGTTTCACGAGCTGCTTCTGCATCTCCGGTCAATTTCAGACGTTGTCCTACTCGCAGGCCAGCATTACGGGATAAACCGTTCAGATTCGCCAGATGATCCATGCTCAGGTTATATTTGGTCGCAATTCCTGTCAGGGTATCACCCGACTGCACAGTATAATTCTCTGGCATAGTGCTGCCCGCAGGAATCTTGATGGTTTGACCAATACGTAAACCGCTATTGGCAGCAAAGCCATTTAAGGCTGCCAGTTCAGCCACACTGAGTTTGGACTGATTGGCAATGCTATACAGCGTCTCACCACGTTTTACCTGATAGTTTTCAGTTGCAGTCTGGTCCACTTTAATATTTTCAAACTTCTGCTCAATTTTCTTGCCTGAGCTTGCAGATTCAGCTTCATTCACAGGTACGTTGATTTTTTGACCTGCCATCAGGTTGCTGCCTGAAGTCAAACCTGGCGTCAACGCAGCCAGTTCCGCATTCGAAAGTGCATAACGGTCTGCAATCAGTTTCAGATATTCGCCGCGCTGAACGGTATAAGGCTTAGTCTGAACTTTACTGCTTTCCGCTTTTTTGGTTTCTTCAACTTTCGCTTTAGAAGCAGCAGTTTCTTTTAAGGATAGTTTTTGACCGACAAATAGACCGCTGGTCGTGCTCAAACCATTATAGTCAGCCAGCTGTTTTACCGTTAAACCAAACTGGCTGGCTACACCGGTGAGTGAATCATTGGCTTGTACCACATAGCTTTCTGGTTTCGCAGCAGGTTTTGATGCTTCTTGAACAGGTTTGGCATCATAAAGATAGATCGTGGTACCGACATATAAAGTGGCATTTGGATCAATCTGGTTCCATTTCGCCACATCCCGCCAGTTCACTCCATTTTTAGCAGCAATCAAAGCCAGGTTGTCACCCGGTAAAACCGTGTAGGTACTGCGCTTGCCTTTTGGTGCAACAACCACAACTTCCGAATCTGTTTTAACGTAATTCTTGCCTTGGTTCAATTTCGCTTCGACTGAATCTGCCTTGGTACTTTCCGCTACGCCTTTTGGATAAGAGAAACCTTTGGTTAGTTCTTTACCCTGCTGTTCTGCTACAGAAAGGCTGGTCTGAATCGCGGTCAGCTTAATCTTGCCATCATAAGGATCGACAATTTCGGTACCCGCAGGTGCCAGTGCTTTCAGTTCCTCCACCACTTCTGCCTGTTCTGCGGCTGTCGCCACCGGTTTCAGGATTTCATCTACAGACTTTGGAATTTCCTCTGCCACAACCGCCGCCTGAATCTGTTCACGTTCCTTTGCAGAAATTGGCGGTTCAACCTGAATCGGTTGCACAGGTGTTACCGGCGTCACTGCAACTGGAATACGCGGTGCACTTGGAATAGGTAATTCACTCTTCGCAGCAAAATCAGCCAAAGCTGAAGAACCTCTTGGTGTGCTGACCCTGGTCTTGCTTTGGGCAGTCAGGTTGGGTTTGGTTGTACTTGTAGCTGCTGGTGTTGCAGCGGCAGTAACAATCGCTGTGGTCGTTGCTGGGGACGTCGCTTTGCTTGCAGTAGTGGTTACAGGCGTTGCAGGTTTAATAGTTGTCGTGGTTGAGGCCGTGATTGCAGGCGGTGTCTGTTTAGCTGGCGTAATTGTTTTGCTATTCAGCTCAGGTGGCGTGGTTTTTACTGGCGTAATCGTCTGATTATTCTTCGGTAAACTGCTGATAGAGCTTGCCCATAAACCTGAAGAAGAGGATTGAAGCTTTTTCAGTTTTTCATCAATGGAGGGACTCAGGTCAGCTGGAATCAGAATACGGCGCGGACTGTCCGGATCAATCCTGTCTCCACGATGCCCTGGGTTCAACTGATACAGTTCAGCCCGACTTAAACCGGTAATCGCAGCAATTTCATTCAGGCTGGCTGCCCCAACACTGACTTCACGAAAGTGCGGACGGTTGGCAATAGGCGGCAGACTCACGCCATATTTGGCTGGACTTTTTACAATCTGTGCTACTGCCATGAAACGAGGAACATAGTTCATGGTTTCCTGCGGCAACTTCAGTGACCAGTAATCAGTTGGCAAACCAGCAGCCTTATTACGGTTAATCGCCTGCTGAATACGACCTGGACCGGCATTATAGGATGCTAAAGCCAGTTCCCATGAACCGAACTGATTATATAATGCACCTAAAAACTCATAAGCAGCGCGAGTCGACTCTACCACATCACGACGGCCGTCATACATCGAGGTCTGTTTTAAACCATAAATACGGCCGGTACTTGGAATAAACTGCCACAGACCCGCTGCAGCCGCACTACTGGTTGCTGCCGGATCGTATGAACTTTCAATCACTGGAAGCAATGCCAGCTCAGTCGGCATACCACGGCGTTCAGCTTCTTTTACTGTGTAATATAAATAACGTGAAGCACGCGCACTTAAACGCTCTAAATATGGCTGACGTGATGCGAACCAGCCACGCTGGGCATCAATACGCGGATTCCAGACATCCAGATTCATCTTGAAACCGACAGTCATGCGCTTCCACACATCACCGTGTTTCAGTACCAACAGTCGGTCGCCTTCTACCGCACGCATATCAGTCGCGGATAAAAGATCTTCCAGACTATCCAGACTGTCGGCGCCTAAATAATTCGAACTTGTTTGTTTATGCTTGGATCCTGCCGCGCTTTGTGTCGTCGAACAACCCGTTAAACCTAAGGATGCAAGCGCAGTGCCAAGAACTGAGACTTTTAAAAATGAAGGTAACGATGGCTGCCACATGAATGCGGTTGGTTTATACATAAAGAAATCCAAACAACTTGTATAAAATTTATTTTTTAGATATGCCATTTTAATTAAGCATGTCGACGACACAAGCTAATAATTTACCGCGATTTGACGTTAAATGTTACAAGAAATTAAAAAATCGCGGAGATATAGATTATTCAAACGTATTTGCGTTATACAATATCCTGCTCAGCTTGTTCTTTTTTGATCGGATTTGGTTTATGTCTCAAACAATCACACTGTATGTGGATGGCGCATGCCGCGGCAATGGTAAGGAAATCGCTGTAGGGGGTTGGGGTGCCTATATTCAGAACGGTTCAGATGAGCATAAAATTTATGGCGGCGAGCTTCAGACCACCAATAACCGTATGGAACTGATGGCTGCCATAGAAGGGATTTCTGTCTGTCCCAAAGATGCCAAGCTGGTGATCTGGACCGATTCCAATTATGTCAAAAAAGGTATCACTGAATGGATCGAAGGCTGGAAACGTAAAAACTGGAAAGATGTCAAAAACCCTGACTTATGGAAACAGCTGGATGCAGTTTGCCAGGGCCGTCAGATTGACTGGCACTGGATCAAAGGACATGCTGGCCATGAGGGTAATGAAATGGCCGATCAGCTGGCTAATCTGGGTGCGGATCTCGCCTTAAAAAATGGCGAAAAATCCCGTCATGTTCCAGCAATTCATTTTGCAGCAAGCGCTGAGATAAAAACACAAGATATAAAAAAGCCTGAAAAAGACTGGTTACTGGATGACCCTTTTGGCCTGGAACTGGCTGAAGCTGAAGAAATGGATGAACTCATGGCAGATGTAACTGAAGTGACCATGGAAACTCACTTAAACAATCAGCCTGTCGCTGCTGAACAAGCGCTAGTAGAGACTCAATTGCACCCGCAGATTGTGATTACTCCAGCCACATTAGATATATCTGGTCCTCGTCAACTGATTCTCGATACAGAGACCACCGGTTTCTATTATCAGGATGGTGACCGGATTATCGAGGTCGGCGCAATTGAAATGGTGAATCGTAAACTCACCGGCAGCTCGATTCATATTTATATCAATCCGAAAAAACCGGTAGGCGATTCAGTTAATGTCCACGGCATTACTGATGAGTTCCTGCAAGACAAGCCTTTATTTGAGGATATTTCTCAAGTTCTGTTCGATTACTTGAAAGGTGCAGAAATCATCGCGCATAACGCGACCTTCGATATGAACTTCCTGGATATGGAATTCAAACGGGCTGGTTTTCAAACCCTATCAGAAGTCTGTGAAGTCACGGATACCCTGGCGATGGCCAAGTCACGCCATCCGGGCCAGAAAAACTCTCTTGATGCCCTGGTACGTCGTTATGAGATTCCGCAGCGTGACCGTACCTTCCACGGTGCATTACTCGATGCGGAGATTCTGTCCGATGTTTACCTGGCGATGACCGGTGGTCAGGTTTCTTTTGATATGGATGCCCTGTCACATAGTGAAGAACAAAATGCCAGTTCAGGCAGTGTGAAAATTGAAATTGATCTACCAGTAATTTTGCCATCTGATGAAGAATTGAGCGAACATGAGAACTGGGTCAAACAATATGAAGAAAAACATGGCGCGCCTTGCCTTTTCGCAAAATAAAATCCATTATTCAGCTAACAATTTATGTAAAAAAAAATAACAGTTCAGTTATAGTAAATACAAAGATGTCCTGCCAGTTGCAGCAGGCCTCAACTATTAGATAAAACTTCAGGAAAGGTGCAGATCAATGTCTTACCAAACCTCTATACATTTTGACCCTACGGCTTTACTGATAATAAAAAATGAGGTTGATAATTCGATCAAATTGGTTGAATCAGCAGTCAGCACACTGGTAGAAGATCAGACCTTGCCTTTTGGGATTGATGATGCGCTCAACCAGTTCGAGCAGTGCGCGCAAGTTCTTGCACTGATCGATATGCCAAGCCTGGCCAAAGTTGCTCAATATTCTGCTGAGCTTATGCGCAAGATCATGGGGAATCCTGCCAACGTAAACACGGCAGAAGTGATCGCCCTCAGTGAAGGGACGACCATGCTGAAGCGCTATATCGAATTCATTTGCTTGCGTGAAGTCAAAATTCCACAATTTTTGCTGGATACTTTAAACCGGCTGGAACTTGCTCTGGGCAAGCCACTGACTACTGAAGGCCATCAGATTGAGTCCCTGCTCGACCTGATCATGCCTGATTTTGATCTGCCGCAAGCACCTGGACTGGAGAAGTCTGCTTATGTGCATCGCCTGTACAAGCTATCGCTGAATAAACTGCTTAAGCAGGAAGAAAGCGATCTGGACTTACAAGCGATCAAACTGGCGGGGACTTATCTGGCAGGTCTTTCTGAGCAGCACCCAAGCAAACAGTACTGGAATCTGGTCTATGTGGCGTTCAATCATATCGATGAGATCCTGATCAACGAGCCACGTTTACGCACCCTGATCAGTGTTGAGCGTAATATGGCACAGTATTTCAATGCACCAGACCGTTTCAAGGCGAACATTGCTGACCTGGCGAATATACTGAGCTTATGTATCAGCCAGGAAGATGACATTGCTCATCATATCCGTAGCAAGCTGAATATCGGTGAAGATTCACTAACCGATACCCAATTACAGGTCTTCAGCCGTCATTTATATGGTCCTGATTTTGAAACCATGCATACCATCAGTGATCTGGTCACTGCTGAAATGGCACAGATTCGTAATGACATCGAATACAACTATCACAACATGACTCCTGAAAAAACTCAGGAATTGCAGGTTCAGCTGAATAGCATGGCAAACATCTTCAAGGTTTTGAACCTGAATGAAGCTTCTAATGATCTTACTCGTCAGGCTGCTTCACTCAGTCAACCTGAAGTGTTGAAAGATGAAGGTTTTGCCCAGCAGCTCATGAATGTGATTTTGTCTGCTATGAACTCGATTGGGGTACTAGAACGTCATCACACCTCTAGCCGTTTACAGCTCCGTGTAAATAACATGAATATTTCACTGGATCGTCTGGATGAAGCACATGCCGCTTTACTAAGCGAAACCAAAGCCCTGATCGAACTTGCCAGCCACACCCTAATGAATTACTTGCAGGACCAGAACCTGCAAACATTAGAAAGCTTGCCAAACCAGATCCGTGAAATTGCGGGTGCAATGCTGTTCCTGAACGCTGAAAATGGTCAGGCCGCACTAAGCACAACGGCTGACTTTATTCAAAGCCGGATTGAATCTGCTACTGCACTCAGTGCCGATGACGTCAATCGCGTGCTTGATCCACTCGCCAGCGCGGATATGCTCATTGACAATTTAAAGAGCAAACAGCCTGTATTACAGTCAATGTTTAAGGTAGCATTGGACAGTAGTCAAAAACTGAAAACTGTAGCCTAATGTCTAAATTGTCACTTGCGTATATCTTTCAACAACAACAACTTTTAGTCGATGAAAATCTCCAGCTTCCTCAAGTGGAAGCGCTAGCAAGTGACATACAGCTCGGTACGGGTGATCAGGTGATTGCCCGTGACCTCCTCCCTGAGGAACCGATTCCTCTAGGTCTGCAACTCGTTCCGATCCGTCAATTACTGCAATACTGGAATGTTCGCCAGTTTGAACAGGCCAGTCGCGCTGTACAGCTACTGGAATGGCGCCGCAATCATCGTTTCTGTAGTCATTGTGGTACACCAACCGAAGTCCACGCCGTAGAATATGCTATGGTCTGCCCCGCTTGCCACTACCGTCAATATCCACGCGTGCAACCCTGTGTGATTACCGTGATTACCCGTGGTGAAGATGAAATCTTGCTGGCTAAAAATGCCCGCAATAAAACCAGCCAGATGTATGGACTGATTGCCGGTTTTGTCGAAGTCGGTGAAACTTTGGAAGAAGCAGTCCGTCGTGAAACGGAAGAAGAAGTCGGAATTAAAGTCAAAAATATTCAATATCTGGCCAGCCAGCCTTGGCCCTTCCCAAGTAATCTGATGATCGCCTTTAAAGCAGAATACGCTTCTGGCGAGATCAAACTGCAGGAAGAAGAAATCAGTGATGCGCAATTCTTTAAGCTGGATGCCCTGCCAGAAATTCCATTCAAAGGCAGCATTGCACACTCTATGATTATGCATATCACGCAAGGCACGCCCGTGGCTGATGATACTCAAGCCTGGTTGTAAGCCAATATATAAACAAAAAGCCCGGTATTAAATCCGGGCTTTTTACATTCAATAGAATGAATTATTTAAATGCATCTTCTAGTGCCCATAGTACTCTAGACTTGGTTACAAAGAAGCGGCTAAACAGGCTGGAAAGTGATCCAACAATAGTAATGTGTCCGAGCTTTGGAATACTGATCACATGACTATGGTTACCATGTTGCTTTAATACCCGATCCAGATCATGACTATTGAAATGTCCCACGATATCGTCTTTTTCAGCAATAAACAGATAATGCTTCAAAGGCTGAGGTTGTACAAAGTACAGTGGCATCACCTGCTGATAAGGCACTGCCTGATCAAAGGCATTAGCACAGATCGGATCATCCTTATAGTCAAAATGATAAGGCCCCGCTAAACCAATGATAGCGCGGATATTCGCCAGCCGCTCTGCTGTATGCTGCTGCGGATAGTACACCGCTGACATCACATTAAACGCACCGGCAGAATGTCCCATCAATACAATATTCTCTGATGAAATCTGCAGCTTTGCTGCCGCAGTGTGCAGATGATCCAAAAGCAGATGCAAGTCATCCACAGATTGAGGGAAGATATGTTCTGGCGCCAGATGGTAATTTGGAACCACCACGTCATAGCCTTCACGGGCAAAAGCCTCACCAATAAACTGATATTCTTTCTTATCCCCATGCAGCCAGGCACCGCCATGGACAAAGACAATCAAGGGGCGATGTGCCAAAGGCTGTGTGCTACGATACAGATCAAAACGCTGCCGCGCTTTAAGGCCATAGGCCAAATGCCGTTCGGCGCTATAACCTGCTTTGGGAGTAAAACGGTTCAGTGCATAGCTGCCGAGATCATATAAGCGAAAATCCCGGTAGATTTGTCTTGCAACGTTCAGATGACTCGACAGCTTGGCTTTAAAAGAGTGCACCTTATTGTGCATAAGTTGGTTCAACTGTATCAGGATCAATCGCAACTGGAGTTTGCACCAAGGCACTTGATGAAGCTGTAGTCGCAAAGTTTTGGCTGGTTGAATTGCTGAGCGTTTCTACATTATCAATCAGGGTCACAATTTTAGTGACATTACCGACTTGCGCCAGCACCTGATTGAGATCAGCAATTTCAGCATTGTTTAGACGGCCCATCACATATAACACGCCATCTTCGGTATGCACATGTACCTTACTGTCTGCAACTACAGGCGCCTTCATGATCAGACCACGGGTATTTGCCGTCGCTGCAGTATCCTGCATGATGGTGCCATAACTGATCTGGTTACCGATAGTAATAAAGTTATGTACGGCTTTCACATCACTCATGGCTTTGACATTGTCTTCAGCCAGTTGTTTCAGATGCGCATCTGGCACCTGACCAGTCAATAATACATGACCATGAAAACTCTCAATATTGACTCGCGACTGTTTGAATCGTGAATCAAGTTTATAAAGATTAATTTTTGCAGTACGCACAATTGAAGAATCGATAAAAACCTGTCCAAGGGTACGCGCCCCTTGATCCGTACCGACAGGAGCCGTGCCTGTACCACCTGAAATAAAGCTGGCACAGCCCGATAAACTTGCGACACATAACATTGTTATTACAATACGTTTAACCACTCAGCAAGACTCCTTATTGTTTAATACGTCTTTGTTCAATTTAATAAATTCTGTCGCGCAATCTTGATCAACTTTTATTTTCCTTGAACATTACCATAATCTCTGTACAGAAAACCGCACAAAGAAAAGCCTGTGTTGTTCAAAGATTAATAAACTCTTGATCAAAAGTAAAAGCATTTTCAATCCATTGCGAATCATAAAGGTAATTGCAAAAATCATGCTGTATGGTTTTTGCAAAATGTTGATTAAAATCAAAACAAATCACATCAAAACGACAGAAAAAATGCTGAAATTCTTCATGATTTTGCAGGAAATGAAGAGCAGTTTTCATCATTTTCCGCTGCTTGCTAAGGGAAATTGACTCGAGTGCATTGGCATAATCTGTACTTGCCCGTGCTTTTACTTCCACAAAAACCAGCTCTTGATCATGTTGCACGATTAAATCAATTTCACCATAACGGCTGTGATAATTGGCTTGGACCAACTGAAAGCCATGATGCTGCAACAAGGCAAGCGCTTGCTGTTCTGCCCATTTTCCCAATTGCTGACTGATACGCATAATAGTTAAATCAGCTTGACGCCCTTGCTGGTATATTCAAAGCAGGCGGGCATACGTCGCAGTCCCTCAGCATTGACCTGAATATGTCCGGTACGACCCTGGAATTGTAGCTGTTCGACTTTATAGTCACTTAAATACAGCTGACTGATCTGCCAGGCATCTCCACCAAAGGCGATTAACCGCTGATAGGACATCTGCACCGGCGCCTGCTGATAGGCATTCAATACATCTGGCCAGGCATGGGTATACAGTGCAGGCACGTCACAAAATTTAATACCTTTAGGCAAAGTTATATGCTGGTCAATCGCATTGGATACGGTATAAAGCCGTTTCTTCGGCAGGTTTTGCATTGCGGCCAACCACTCCGGATTGCCCATGAGTAATAAACCCTGTTTAGAGGACAAAGATTTTGGTGCAATATCGATAATATCAACTTGCAGATCCCCTACACTGAGCAAAGACATCAACATCAGTTCATGCTCGGTCTCACTTCCGGGCTGACGCAGTATCTGCAAATACTGAATTCGATCCTTCGTCAGTACCTTCTGTAAAGCAATTGCATCTTCATGCTTAGACAGACTGAACTGCCAGAGCTGAGGTGAACTGCTCATGCTGTCATTCAGACTCAGGGTTTTGACTTTGGGCTGGGCCTGAACCAGTGCTTCAATATCCTGACGTGCCAGTGGCCCCACGATGAGCTGCGTCTTTTTATTGACATGCTGTTTCAGTAATTGTGACATTTTCTTCTGATCAGAATTCACCCATTTAATCGGCACTTTTTGCCCGGATGCCATATAGGCACTCATGAATCCCTGTTTGATATTCGATGCAGCTCGCGCCAAAGGACCAGATTCGGGTAGAATGACCAGAATTTCCGCTTGCACGCTGCCGATGCAGCCCAATAAGCTCAAACCCAATATTTTTTTAATATTCTTCCGTTTTTTATAATTCTGTTTATTCCACATGGAGAAACCTATGAGTGCTCAGTTATTTGTTGTTGCGACTCCAATCGGGCACTTAGATGATATTAGTTATCGTGCAATTGAGGTGTTGAAGTCGGTGAGTCTTATTGCTGCTGAGGATACACGAACTTCTATGCAATTGCTCAAGCATTTTAATATTTCCACTCCACTGACAGCCTGCCACGACCATAATGAAAGCAACAAGATAGATCAGCTTATTCAACGTTTGCTCAATGGCGAAAACATGGCACTGATCAGTGATGCGGGTACACCATTGATTAGTGATCCAGGCTTTAAATTCGTGCGTGCTGCACAGGAACACAATATTCGTGTGATACCTGTACCGGGTGCCTGTGCTGCAATTGCTGCATTAAGCGCAGTAGGTTTACCGAGTGACCGTTTCAGCTTTGAAGGCTTCCTGCCATCAAAACAAAGCCAGCGTCTGCTCAATTTGGAAAAACTCAAAGATGAAACCCAGACCATGATTTTCTATGAGGCACCGCACCGGATTCTGGAATGTGTGAAAGATATGGCGAATGTGTTTGGTGCTGATCGTCCGGTTGGCTTTGCCCGTGAAATTACCAAAACGTTTGAAACTATCCGAAAGATGACCTTGGGTGAATTGATTGAGTTTATTGCCAAGGACGCCAACCAGCAAAAAGGTGAAATCGTACTGGTAGTGGGTGGAGCGACTGTCGAAAAAGATATGGATCAGGAAAAACTCGACAAGCTGTTACTCCGTTTATTACAGGATCTTTCTGTGAAAGCAGCTTCCCAGCTGGCAGCCGATCTGACCGGTATCAAAAAGAAAGTGGCTTACCAACGTGCACTTGAGTTAACGGGTGCCAATGACTAAATAGCTTTTTCCAAAGAAAAATAGGCATAAAAAAACACCACTGTAATCTGCGGTGTTTTTTTATATTCAGGAGGTAGACGACTTATTCGCGTACTGAATCGTCTGCCGGCACTTCAGTAATTCGACCACCGCGAGCCAGGAACGCGGCCACCTCATCTTCAAGTGCCTGACGCTTTTTTAGCTTCGCTGTCACAGTCAATGTTTCAGCTTCGAGAACGTCTGTATCACTAACAACTTCATCACCTTCAGCAGCGCCTTTCTCTGCTGCTTTTGCTTCATCATCATCAACGACAGCATCTTCTGCTTCATCATATTCATTCATATCTGTCATATTCATGTCCCCCACAAATGACCATCACATGTGCATTTAAACTAGGTTGTAAATTACCTGAAATTTAGCAATCTCTTTGTGTTTCGCCTAGTACCAAATATTAAAAAATCGTATCTTTTTTAAACAAATTCGTTTCTTTTTACATATGATTGTTTAAAAAATAACAATTCCAGGTCAGACGGCGTAGCGGGTATCTTTGAGCAGTCCCAAGCCATTGGCCTGCGCCATAAAAGCATCTTTTAATACAGGCAGCCGTTCAACCTGTTTCAGGCCCAAATTACGTGCCCAAACCACAGGGAAAAGTTGAGTGGTTTCCATCCAGCCAATCGCAGACATGCTGTGCATCATGGCATCATTTTGCCCCTTACGCAGATGTTCATAGCGCTGTAAGGTTTGCTCATGTGCCCAGACGCCACGCGTTTTATCATGCAGTAACACATCACATAACACTGCCGCATCCAGACAGCCAATATTGACACCTTGTCCGGCGAGTGGATGAATCACATGGGCAGCATCACCGATCAGGGCCAGTCCATCTTGCACATATTGCTGAGCCGCACGTGCTTTAAGCGGGAAAGTTGCTCGTGGGCTAGCTTCGAGCACTTCACCAAGCATATGATGACTTTCTCGGGTCAGCAATTGGATAAATTCCTGATCTGACAAAGCTGCATATTCTTCAGCATAATCATCCGGTAAAGTCCAGACGATCGATTGCCAATGCCCCTGTTCTTCAGCTTTTAAGCTTGCCATCGGTAAGTAAGCCAATGGACCAGTTTCCAGGAAAATCTGGCGTGCAACATGCTGATGGGGTTGTGCGGTCTTAATGGCACAGCTGATACCGGCCTGCTTATAGTCCAGGACATCAATGTCAATAAAGGCATGTTCACGGACAAAGGAATTGGCACCATCTGCACCGATCAGCAATCTGGTTTTGAGCTGGGTACCATCGGCAAGGTGTACAATCCAGACTCCTACCCCACGTTCTACCCGGCTAACTTTGACCTGTGTGCGGTAATCTTTCAGTTCTTGCAGCATTTTTTGCTGAATGGCCAGGTTCAGAATACTTGGCTCAACCATAGAACCAAGCGCCTGCTCGACTTTTGGTGTTTTCTTGGAAGGCTGACCAAAATTGATTTCACCATAACCATTTTTATTCCAGACCTGCATACCTGTATATGGCTGCTGACGTGCAAGTTTTTCCCAAACCGCTACTGTTTTTAGCAAATGAATAGTGGCCTGGCTGAGTGCCAATACGCGTGGATTGGCAACACTTAGTGTCTTTTCAGTATCTAAAATCGGTGCAGCATCCAGCACGGTGGTCTGTACGCCATCTTGAGCAAGTAATAATGCCGTTAAGCCACCAACCAGCCCGCCACCTACGATGACAGCATCTAATACCTGAGTTTGTTCTGTCATGCTTTAAGTCCCATTGCATAGTTGGCTACAAGTGGCTTGATGCCTGGAATATTTTCAAAAGCCACCAGTCCGGTATTACGGATCAGTTTCAGGAATGGATTCTGGTTGCTAAAACCACGTACGACTGAATCACAGAACTTGATCACACGTTGCTGATCTTTCAGGCGTGATTTTTCATAATCTTGCAGCATTTGAGCATCGCCCAGATCAGCCCCCTGTTCCAGCTGTTCTGCCAGATAACGGTTCAGTACATAAGCATCACGCATACACAGGTTAAAGCCCTGTCCTGCAACTGGATGAATCGTATGCGCTGCATTCCCCATTAACACCACACGACCAACTGCCTGCTTTTCTGCCAGGACTTGCGATAATGGGAAACTGAAACGCTTACCAGTTTTCTGGAATTTTCCGGCACGATCACCATAAGTCTGTTGTAAAGCATGCAGGAAGTGCTGATCATTTTCATCACCCAGCCATTCATGCTCGGTACCTTTAGGAACTGGCCATACCACGGAACGACGGTATTCGCCTGGAAGAGGTAGCAAAGCCAAAGGTCCTAAAGGACTAAAACGTTCAAAACCGACATGTTGATGCGGTTTTGATGTTTGTACGGTTGTGACAATCGCAACCTGATCATAGTCGTGTACCGATGCGCCAATACCCAGTGCCTTACGACAGAAAGAATCGCGACCATCCGCAGCAATTACCAGTTTGGATTGCAGTTTTAAAGCAGTCTCGCCACGCTGTGCTTCAATATAAGCAAAGTCTTTATCCTGGATGAGAGACGTCACCTGGATGCCATCGATCAGTTCAATGAGTGGCTCTTTTTTGACTTGTGTCAGCAATACGCGACCGAGCCAGGCATTTTCAATCACCTGACCAAAGCTTTCGACTTTTTCCTGTTCAGCGATCAGACGTGCCTTACCAAAGCTGCCCTGTTCGGTAATATTCACTTCCAGAATCGGCGTGGCATGTTCCTGTAAAGCATCCCACAGACCCAGCTCCTGATAAATCTGTACACTACGGCGTGATAAAGCGCTGTTACGGGCATCAAAACTGGAGTGATAGGGAGCAAGATTGATATCATCATAATCTGGGTATTGGATTGCTTCTAACAGTTTGACCGCAATCCCGGTTTTCGCCAGCATCAGTGCGAGGCTTAAACCCACCATCCCACCACCGACAATGATGACTTCTTGTTGCATGCTTTGATCCTTATCTGGGGTATCTATAAAGTCTAGATACGTCTAATCATGTTGGATTTAATCTTACCTCAAAGATTTTTATTTTTATAATGAATTAGTTGTTTAGCTGTAATTGATATTGCTTTGTTAATCGCTTAAATCTTTAGAGAAATAAAACTTGGCACAGATCTGTGTCTTTTTTATAAACGAACCCTAAATAGTTCTTCCAAGAATAAAGCTTAAAGAGAAAAACAATGCAAATAAAGAAATGCTTTATCTTAGCCGGCTATCTTGTCCCACTTATAGCCTGTTCATCAAAAAACCAAGCTCCTCTGCCTGAGGAAGGAGAAGTCGTCACTTGGAACAGAATCCTGAATTGATTGTAAAAACACAGCTTGGTCCACATCTAGAGCATTATTTAGGATCCTTTCCAATTAATGAAATCCCTAAAAATATCAACCAATTATACAGGAAGAAGCCAATCAATTGCCGTTATCAGACTCTAATCGTCAATTAGAATTTTACTTGATATTGCATAGAACAAATGTTCAAGCGACAGATAGTTATCTGCTAGAGCATAAAGATCAAATTAGAGTAAGAATAGAAAGATTATCTTAGGATTTCAGAAAAAGTTATTTTAATACTGAAAAAGTATTTATCAGCAATTTAGCTTTACAG